>NZ_NMPP01000017.1:0-86284 GCF_009192885.1 Xanthomonas sp. LMG 12462
CCCATTATAGCGGGCTTTTTGCTTCCGTCAACACCTCATTTCGAGGCGGTTGACGCTGGTTCGTCTTCAAACCCGAGGGCTTTTCGTCGAACCGAGCCGCCCATCATAGCGGCTTTTTTCTTGCCGTCAACACCTTTTTGATCAGGTGGTTGACGCCGCTTCTTCGTCCAGACCCGTAGGCTTTTCCTCGAAGCGAGCCGGCCATATTAGCCGACTTTTTCACTTCGTCAACACCTTTTTGAAGAGGTTTTTGACGACCTTGCCGCGTTGCCGTGAAGGCGTTGCGTCAGGGGAGGGAAAGTATGGCCCCAAATCGGGCGCTTGGGAAGAGGGCGTGAAAACTTTTTTCACTCTCCCGTCGCGGCGAGCCTGATGGCGGTCGTCCGGCCCCGCCGGAGCATCCCCTGCCGGGAAGTAGCGATTGCTCTGTGGATAGACGGACCGACCTTAGATCGACTGCTCTCTATCTATATAGAGCATACGCCGCAGCATCTCCTCGGCCCTCCCGCCGCTGCGGATCAGCCGCAGTGGCCGGGTGCGGCCTCACCCGACGATCAGTTGCACCCGGGCAAAGGTCCGCTTGCCGACCTGCAACACGCCTTCGAAGCCCGGCGCGAAGCTCTGCTGCGGATCCTCGACCACCTCGCCAGCCACGCGCACCGCCCGCTCCTTGAGCTTGCGGCTTGCCTCGGAGTTGCTGGCGGTCAGCCCCGCAGCGGTCAGCAGCGCGGCGATGCGCAGGCCTTCCGCCGGCACGGCGACCTGCTGCAGCGGCAAGGCGCTGGTGTCGCCCTGCCCGGTCACCACGGCGTGCCAGCCGACGACGGCCTGCTCGGCGGCGGCGGCATCGTGGAAGCGGGTGGTCAATTCGCGCGCCAGGCGCAGCTTCACCTCGCGCGGATGCAGGCTGCCGGCCTGCACCTGCTGGCGCAGCGCCTGCGCTTCGTTCACGCCGATCTCGAAGGACAGCAGCTCGATCCAGCGCCACATCAGCTCGTCGCCGATCTTCATGGTCTTGGTGACGATGTCGATCGCCGGTTCGCTGATGCCGATGTAGTTGCCCAGCGACTTGGACATCTTGTTGACCCCGTCCAGGCCCTCCAGCAACGGCATCGTCAGCACGATCTGCGCCGGCTGCCCGTAGTGCTCCTGCAGGCCGCGGCCCATCAGCAGGTTGAACTTCTGGTC
Organism: Xanthomonas sp. LMG 12462; assembly: GCF_009192885.1. Classification (NCBI taxonomy): domain Bacteria; kingdom Pseudomonadati; phylum Pseudomonadota; class Gammaproteobacteria; order Lysobacterales; family Lysobacteraceae; genus Xanthomonas; species Xanthomonas sp. LMG 12462. The sequence continues at coordinate 1,189 of NZ_NMPP01000017.1, forward strand.
GGTGCCGCCCAGTTCGACGTCGGACTTCAGCGCCACCGAGTCGTAGCCCTGCACCAGCGGGTACAGGAACTCGTGGATGGCGATGGACTGCTGCGCCGCGTAGCGCTTGGCGAAGTCGTCGCGCTCGAGCATGCGCGCCACGGTGTGCTGGCCGGCCAGGCGGATCATGTCGGCCGCGCTCATCTGCCCGAACCATTCGGAGTTGAAGCGGACCTCGGTGCGCTCCCGGTCCAGCACCTTGAACACCTGCTCCTCGTAGGTGCGGGCGTTGGCCAGGACGTCCTCGCGGGTCAGCGGCTTGCGGGTGACGTTCTTGCCGGTGGGGTCGCCGATCATCCCGGTGAAGTCGCCGATCAGGAAGATCACCTGGTGTCCCAGGTCCTGGAACTGGCGCATCTTGTTCAACAGCACGGTGTGACCGATGTGCAGGTCCGGCGCGGTGGGATCGAAGCCGGCCTTGATCCGCAGCGGGCGGCCGCTGCGCAGGCGGGCCTCCAGTTCTTCACGCTTGAGGATTTCGTCGGCACCGCGGCCGATCAGGACAAGGGACTCTTCGATCGTGGACAAAACAGGAACTCCGGCGAGTGGCTTCAACAAACGTGAATGGCGTTAAGAGCGAGTTAACCGTGCAGCCAGGTGAAAATTCGAGCCGGCTCAATGGTTTGACGCGCTGTGGAACGATGTTTATGGTAGCCGAGTTTTGAGCTCGCGCTTCGGGCTCGTGAGGAAGCCTTGATGCCCAACAGTGATCAGGAACGCGCGCGCCGGCAGCGGTTCCAGCAACGCCTTCACGTTCTCCACGACACTGCGCTGCATCGCAAGTTGAAGGAACATCTTCCCGCCGGCCGCTGGACGCGCCGCCACTGGATCCACGCCAGCCTGTTCGCCACCATCGGTGCGATGGTCGCCACGATCGTCCCGGGCTTTTCCAACGCCATCGACGTGCCGCTGCAGACCACGCAGGCGACGCTGGCGCTGCCGTTGCCGCCGATCTCGCTTGCCCAGCAACAGCAGGCCGCGATCACCGACAACTGGCAGGTGGTGCGGATCGAGTCCGGGCAGACCCTGGGCTCGGTGTTCGAAAAGCTCGGCCTCCCCGCCACGGTGATGCAGCGGGTGCTGGACCATCCGGGCACCCACGACGCGCTGACCAAGCTGCGCCCGGGCGCCGAGATCGGCTTCGACCTGGCGACGACGGGCGACCTGCGCGCCCTGCGCTTCGACCGCGATGCCACCCACCGGGTGGAACTGTCGCTGCTGGACGACGACATCAAGGAAAAGGTGATCGAGCGCGAGACCAGCACGCGCACCGTGGTCACCAGCGGCGAGATCACCAGCTCGCTGTACGTGGCCGCACGCAAGGCCGGGCTGTCGCCGTCGGCGATCGCGACGATGACCGACGAGATCTTCAAGTACGACATCGACTTCGACAAGGACCTGCAGCCGGGCGACCGCTTCAGCGTGGTCATGGACGAGACCTGGCGCGAAGGCGAGCGCATCGACACCAGCAAGATCCTGGCGGCGACCTTCACCACCCGCGGCAAGACCTACAGCGGCTTCCGCTTCGAGCGCGGCGGCAAGCCGGCCGAGTATTTCGACGTGACCGGGCGGCCGCTGAAGAAGAGCTTCATCCGCATGCCGGTGTCCTACAGCCGCATCAGCTCCACCTTCGGCGCGCGCAAGCACCCGGTGCTGGGCACCATGCGCATGCACAAGGGCATCGACTACGCGGCGCCGACCGGCACCCCGATCATGGCCGCCGGCGATGCGCGGGTACAGTTCGTCGGCACCCAGCGCGGCTACGGCAACGTGGTGATCCTGGATCACGGCAAGGGCTACAGCACGCTGTACGGGCACATGTCGCGCTTCGGCGGGATCAAGGCCGGCCAGCGCATCAACCAGGGCACGGTGATCGGCTACGTCGGCATGACCGGCATGGCCACCGGTCCGCACCTGCACTACGAATTCCGCGTGGACGGCGTGCAGCGCAATCCGGCCTCGGTGACGATGCCGCCGCCGACCCCGCTGGCCGGCGCCGAACTGGCCGCGTTCCGCGCGCAGACCTCGCCGGCGCTGGCGCGCATCCAGCGCGTGGAGAAGCTGATTTACGCCGATGCCGGCGAGCCGGACGCGAAGAAGAAGAAGGTCGTCGCCTCGTCCAAGGCCGCCACGTCGCACGACGCCGGCTGAGCGCCGGCAGCCGGTTCCGCCGCGCCGCGCATTGACGGGCGGCGGCGCCTGGCCCACGCTGCGGCGCCGACCGCCGCCTGGTGTCTTGCATGCCCTCGCCTTCCGCCGTTCCCGACGACGCCCTGTTCCTGGGCCTGATGTCCGGCACCAGCGCCGACGGCATCGATGCCGCGCTGGTGCGCTTCGGTCACGACGGCAACCCGCATCTGCAGTTGGGCCGCACCTATGCCTGGGCACCGCAGCAGCGCGCGGCGCTGATCGCGCTAGGCGAAGGCGGCGACATCGCCTCGCTGGACGCGCTGGGCCAGCTCGATGCCGAGGTCGCGATCGCCTTCGCCGAGGCGGCGTTGCGCCTGCTCGACGACGCCGGGGTGACGCCGGCCGCGGTCCGCGCGATCGGGTCGCACGGGCAGACCGTGCGCCATCGCCCGCTGGCCGACCCCGCTTTCACCTGGCAGCTCGGCGACGGCAACCGCATCGCCGAACTGACCGGCATCGCCACGGTCTGCGACTTCCGCCGCCGCGACGTCGCCGCTGGCGGCCATGGCGCGCCGCTGATGCCGGCCTTCCACGCGGCGATGCTGGGGGCCGCGCACGAAGACCGGGCCGTGCTCAACCTCGGCGGCATCGGCAACCTGACCTTGCTGCCGGCGCACGGCGCGGTGCGCGGGTTCGACACCGGCCCGGCCAACGCACTGCTCGATGCCTGGTGCCAGCGCCATCGCGGCCAGCCCTACGATGCCGGCGGCGCGTTCGCCGCCAGCGGCGCGGTCGACGCCGACCTGCTGCAGCGCCTGCTGGCCGATCCCTGGTTCGCACTGCCGCCGCCCAAGAGCACCGGGCGCGAGCAGTTCCACCTGCGCTGGCTGGAGGCCTGCCTGGACACCCCGGCGCCTGCGCCGGCCGCGGTGCAGGCGACGCTTCTGGAACTGACCGCGGCCACCGTCGCCGATGCGCTGCTGGCACAGCAACCGGCGACCCGACAGTTGCTGGTGTGCGGCGGCGGCGTGCACAACCCGCTGCTGCTGGCGCGGCTGCAGGCGCGGCTGCCGGGGGTGCAGGTGCAGTCGACCCAGGCACAGGGCCTGGACCCGGACTACATCGAAGCGATGGGCTTCGCCTGGCTGGCGCGGCAGACCCTGGCCGGACTGCCAGGCAACCTGCCGTCGGTCAGCGGCGCGCGTGGGCCACGCATCCTCGGCGCGATCCACCCCGCCTGAGCGACGACGCTAACTAGAAGGTCAAAAGCCGCTGCCGGCCGGCAGCGCGCGCAACGCCGCGATCGCCTCCGACAGCGCATCCACCTCGCGGTGCTCGAACCCGCTGCGCACGTCGTGCTCGCTGGAGAACAGGCCCTGCTCGATCAGCGCCAGCACCGCCTGGCGCTGGGTCCAGCCGCGCGCGACGGCGATGCGGCGGATGCGTTCGAGCAGGAACGGGTCGATATCGCGCAACACAAGGTCGCTCATGCGGACTCCCGGGCGGCGGCGCACGCGTGCGCCGTTGCCCATCATCCCCGTCCGGGGACGGCCTTTCAATCGCTGGACGGCAATGGCTGTGAGGCAATTGCGGATACGTGCCTCGTATACACGAGCTGCTATGGCCGAGAAACCCAGCGATCAGGGTGTTTTCTGCACGCCCTCCTCTTCCCTCATTCGTGGCTCACGCCAGATGAGCCAGATGATCATCGGTAACGCAAGGATGCCAATCGCAGCGGTATAGACAAAGAACGGAGGATAGCCCCAGGCGTCCACGATCTTGCCCCATTGACTGGCGATCGACTTGGCGGGAAGGCTCCACAGGGTTCCGAACAGAGCGTATTGCGTCGCCGTGTAGTTCGGACTGGTCAGCGATGACATGTAAGCGATGAAGGCGGTCCCGGCGATACCGTTGGCCACGTTGTCGGCGCTGATCGCAGTCGCCAGCCAGGCGATCCCGGGGTGGATGCTGGCGATATGCGCGTAGATCAGGTTGGCGCCACTAAGCAGGACCAATCCGATCAGCAACGTCCGCGCTATGCCGTAACGACGGACCAGGACGCCTGCCAGAAAAGCGCCGACGATCGTCATGAGGATCCCATAGACTTTGGAGACCAATGCGATCTGTTCCAGCGTAAACCCCATGTCCAGATAGAACGTATTGGCCGCAACGCCCATCGTGGTGTAGTTGAGTCGGTAGGTGATCACCAGGGAAAGGGACAAGATGCCCACCTTCCAGCCCATCCGCGCAAAGAAATCGACGAACGGGCAGATCACGGCACCGATGCACCAAGCAACCGTCGCTCTGATCCACGCCGGCCAACGCTGCGCGCGCGTGCGGAACGCCTCCACCATGGGTTCGATCGGACGTATTGGACCGCTGGTGCCCGTCATGGGTTCGGCAATGCAGAGCGTCGTGACAAGACCGACCAATCCGCAGACCGCCATGATCAGGTAGGACGCCTTCCAGCCCAGTTCTGCCGCCAAGGTCAGTGCACCGGCGCCGGTACAGATCAGCGCCAACTGGTAGCCAGCCTGATAGGCGGCGACCATCGCGCCTTGCGTATCGGCCTGAGCCGCCTCGATTCGATAGGCGTCCACGACAATGTCCTGGGTTGCCGCGGCGAAAGCAGTGCAGACGGCAAGCAATGCCACCGCGCGCGCGTCCAGCGCGGGATTGGCCAACGCGAGTGCGACCAGGCCGGCAACGACGCCGATCTGTGCAACCAGCATCCAGCTACGCCGCCGACCAAGTCGCGAGAGAACCGGGATCGGCAGACGGTCCACGATCGGCGACCAGAAGTACTTCAACGAGTACGCCAGCCCGACCAGACTGAAGTAGCCGATGGTGGTCCGGTCGATGCCGGCCTGGCGCAGACGCGCCGACAGCGTGGTCAGCACCAATGCGAACGGCAGCCCCGAGGAAAATCCCAGAAACAGCATCGCCCGCACCCGCGGGTTGGCGTATACGTCCAGCGACCGCCACCAAGCGCCCAGTGCGCCGATCACGTGCGGTAGTCCACCGTGAACGGCGCGTGGTCGGAGAAGCGCTGCGCGGTATAGATCGAACAGCCCTGCAGGCGCTCACGCAGGGTCGGGGTGACGAACTGGTAGTCGATGCGCCAACCGACGTCGTTGGCGCGCGCCGCGCCGCGGTTGCTCCACCAGGTGTAGTCCTGGCCGTCCGGATGCAGCGCGCGGTAGGCGTCGACCCAGCCGCGGCCGCTGGCCGCATCGGCCTCCTCGGCGCGGTCGGCGCACAGGCCGTTGAGCCAGTCGCGCTCGGCCGGCAGGCAGCCGGAGTTCTTCTGGTTCGACTTCCAGTTCTTGATGTCCAGCGCCGAGCGCACGATGTTCCAGTCGCCGCACAGCACGTAGTCGCGGCCGCTGTGCAGCCACTCCACCAGGATCGGCCGCAGCCAGTCCATGACCTGGAACTTGTAGCCCTGGCGCAGTTCGCCTGAGGACCCGGAAGGAATGTAGAAGGACACCACGCTCAGGTTGCCGAAGCGCGCCTCGATGTAGCGGCCCTCCTCGTCGAACTCGGGCCAGCCCAGCGCGGTCCGCACCTCGTCCGGCTCGCGCTTGCTGTAGATGGCCACGCCGCTGTAGCCCTTCTTGGTGCTGGCGTCGCGGAACCAGACCCGGTAGCCGTCCGGCAGAAACGCCGGCCCGGCCAGCTGATGCTCCTGCGCCTTGGTCTCCTGCACGCACAGCACATCCGCCTGCTGGGTGGCGAACCACTCGAAAAAGCCCTTGGTGGCGGCCGACCGCAGGCCGTTGGCGTTGAAGCTGATGATGCGCATTGAGGAGCCGGGAATGGGGAAAGGGGAATAGGGAATGGTGAAAAGCATAGCGGTTGTTCCGTCTTCGCGGTCCTGCTGGGGTACGCTTTATCGATTCCCTATTCCCGTTTCCCCATTCCCGGCCCCCCAATGACCGACTACCGGCACCGTTTCCTGCAACTGGCCCTGGACGTGGAGGCGCTGCGCTTCGGCGAGTTCACGCTGAAGTCCGGGCGCCTCAGTCCGTATTTCTTCAACGCCGGGCGCTTCGACTCCGGCGCCAGCATGGCGCGGCTGGCGGCGTGCTACGCCGATGCGGCCGACGCCGCCGGGCTCGACTTCGACCTGCTGTTCGGCCCTGCCTACAAGGGCATTCCGCTGGCGACGGCGGTGGCCTGCGAGTACGCGCGGCGCGGGCGCGACCTGCCGCTGGCGTTCAACCGCAAGGAAGCCAAGGCGCACGGCGAAGGCGGCAGCCTGATCGGCGCGCCGCTGGCCGGCCGCCGGGTGCTGATCGTGGACGACGTGATCACCGCCGGCACCGCGATCCGCGAGGCGCTGGGCATCATCCGCGCCGCCGGCGGCGAACCGGCCGCGATCCTGGTCGCGCTGGACCGCCAGGAGATCGCCGCCGAGGACGACCGCCGCTCGGCGGCGCAGGCGGTGGCCGCCGAGGCCGGCGTTCCTGTGGTCTCGGTCGCGCATCTGGGCGACCTGCTTGCATTCATCGACGGAAACGCAGACCTTGTCGGCTTCCGCGAACCGCTGCTGGCCTACCGGGCCCGCTACGGCTGCGCTTCGTCTGGCTGACAGCAGGGGGCTGCCACGATGCCGATCCGACCACGCACTCGCGTCCTGCCGGCGCTGTTGGCGCTGCTCGCCTTGCCGGCCGCCGCGCAACAGGCGTCGGCGCCGTCCAAGAAGCTGTACTGCTGGAACCAGGGCGGCCAACGTACCTGCAGCGATGCGTTGCCGCCGGAAGCGGTGAACCAGGCACGCGACGAGTTCAACGCCACCAGCGGCATGCGCAGCGCCGAGGTCGGGCGTGCGCTGAACGCCGAGGAACGCGCCGCGGCCGCCGCCGACGCCGCGCAGCAGCGCGCCGACCAGGCCGCGCTGGAGACGCGCAAGCGCACCGACCAGGCGATGCTGCTGTCGTACCAGACCGAGGACGAACTGCGCCGGGTGTTCGCCGAGCGCATCGGCATCGTCGACAACAACATCCAGACCGCGCGCTACAACGTGGAGAGCCTGCGCCAGGGCCTGATCGGCCTGCTGTCCGGCGCCGGCGCGCGCGAACTGGCCGGGCAGAGCGTGCCGGCCAAGACCGCCGACGACGTGCAGCAGCGGCACCGCGCCCTGCTGTGGCAACTGCGCATGCAGAAGAACTTCGAACAGCAGCGGCTCGGCCTGGATCAGGAAATCGAGGACGTGCTGCAGCGCTATCGCGCGGCCCGGGGCAACGGCTCGGCACAGTCCGCGACCACCGCCGGCGGCTGAGCCGTCGCACCCCCCGGCGCCCGGACCAGGCCGGGCGCGCGACGCCGCCTCAGAAGGTCGGCGCCAGGCCCGGCAGCACGGCCTGCAGCTGGGCGCGGAACAGCGCCTTGATCCGCTCCAGCGCCGCCGCGTTGTCGGCTTCGAAGCGCAGCACCAGCACCGGCGTGGTGTTGGAGGCGCGCACCAGGCCCCAGCCATCCGGGAAGTCGGCGCGCAGCCCGTCGATGGTCAGCAGCCGCGCGCCGGCGAACGGCGAGCCCTCCTGCTGCGCCTGGGCGACCAGCTCGGCGACCAGCGCATGCGCGTCCTGCCCGTCCACCGGCAGCTTGATCTCCGGCGTGGCCACGCTGTCGGGCAGTTCGGCCAGCACCTCCGACGGCGATTCCTCGCGCTGGGCCAGGATCTCCAGCAACCGCGCCGCCGCGTACAGGCCGTCGTCGAAGCCGTACCAGCGCTCCTTGAAGAAGAAGTGGCCGCTCATCTCGCCGGCCAGTTCGGCGTCGGTCTCGCGCATCTTCGCCTTTATCAGCGAATGCCCGGTCTTCCAGACCAGCGGGCTGCCGCCGTTGCGCAGCACGTAGTCGGACAACTTGCCGGTGCACTTGACGTCGTAGATCACCAGCGCGCCGGGATTGCGTTGCAGCACGTCGGCGGCGAACAGCATCAGCAGACGGTCCGGGTAGATCACCGTGCCTTCCTTGGTGACCACGCCGAGGCGGTCGGCGTCGCCGTCGAAGGCCACGCCGAGGTCGGCGTCGAAGCGCCGCACCGTCTGCACCAGATCCTCGAGGTTGTGCGGCTCGCTGGGATCGGGATGGTGGTTGGGGAAGGTGCCGTCGACGTCGCAGTACAGCGGCACGACCTCGGCACCGATCGCTTCCAGCAGGCGCGGCGCCAGTTCGCCACCGACGCCGTTGCCGGCATCGGCCACCACCTTGAGCGGGCGGTCCAGTTGCACGTCGTCGGCGATGCGCTGGATGTAGTCGTCGCCGACATCGCGCTGTTGCAGCCGGCCCGGCTCTTCGGCCGTGGGCAGGCGGCCGGCGCTGATCCGCGCGTACAGGTCGGCGATGGCGGCGCCGGACAGGGTCTCGCCGCCGACCACGATCTTGAAGCCGTTGTAGTCGGCGGGGTTGTGGCTGCCGGTCACCGCCACGCAGCTGCCGGCGCGCAGGTGGTAGGCGGCGAAGTAGACCACCGGGGTCGGCGCCAGGCCGATGTCGGTGACATGGCAGCCGGCGCGGCGCAGGCCCTCGATCAGTGCGGCCGACAGCTCCGGCCCGGACAGGCGGCCATCGCGGCCGACCACCACCTCGTTGAGCCCCTGCTCCTGCATCACCGCGCCGATCGCCTGGCCGATCAGCGCCGCGACCTGCGGGCTGAGGTCGCGGCCGACCACGCCGCGGATGTCGTAGGCGCGGAAGATCTCCGGCGCCACCGCGAACGCCGGCACCGGCTTGGCCGGCGCGGTCTCCTCGGCGGTGGACGAAGGCGGCGGGGGCGGCTCCTGGCGTTGCAGGCTCTGCTGCAGGGTGTGTTCTTCGGCCACCGCCGGGCCGGCGCGGCGCACCCGCGGCTGCGGCAGGCGCCCGCGCGCGGCCAGCAACAACAGCGCGCCCAGCACCAGGCACAGGCCGGCGACCAGCAGGCAGGGCAGTGCGCCCAGCCCCAGCGGACCGGCTTCGGTATCCGGCAGCGAGGCGACCATGCGCAGGCCGCTGTCGCCGACCGGGCGCGACATCGCGTCGGCGCGATCGTGCAGCGCATTGTCGCCGGCGGCGATCACGTCGTAGCCGCCCTGGCGCAGGGCCAGATAGCCGGTGCCCGGCACCGATGCCTGCGCGACCGGGTCGGTCAGCTGCGCCAGTGGCAGGCGCAGATACACCACCCCGGCGTTGCCGCCCAGCGAGACCGGCGCGGCCAGGCCAAGCCGCGGGCCGCCGCCGTCGCGGATCACCGCGCTGGCGAGCTTGCCGGTCATCAGGGCCTTCTCCAGCAGCGCCAGGCGGCCGTAGCCGAAGTGCGCCACATCGGTGTAGCCCGGCTCCAGGTCGGCCGGCAGCACCTGCGCGTCCTCGGCCTGCGCCCAGTCCGCACGCAGCGCCTGGGCGGCGGCCGAGGCGTCGCCGCGGCGCAGGGCCGCCTGCACGGCTGGCTGCTGCAGGCGTTCGGACAGGCGTTTGCCCACGCCCGCCAGCGCCTGCTGGGTCTGCGCCACCGCGGCATCGCGCGCCTGCTCCAGGGTGGTGGCGGCCTGCTCGGCGCGCCATTGCTCGACCCCACTCCAGCCGAACCAGACCACCAACAGCACCAGCAGCACCGTCAGCAGAGGCGCCACCTTGCGCAAACCCTGCGGCACCGGCCGCGCTTGTGTTGCCTCGCTCATGCAGACGATCCCCTGTCAGCGCACTCCGGTATGGCCGAATCCACCCGTTCCCCTGGCGCTGTCGGCGAAAGTATCCACCACCTGCAGGGCGACACGCACGACCGGCATCACCACCAGCTGCGCAATGCGGTCGCCGGGGGCGATGGTGAAGTCCTCGCGGCCGCGGTTCCAGACGCTGATCAGCAGCGGCCCCTGGTAATCGGCGTCGATCAGGCCGGTGCCGTTGCCGAGCACGATGCCGTGGCGGTGGCCCAGGCCCGAGCGCGGCAGCACCACCGCGCACAGCTGCGGATCGGCGATGTAGATGGACAGGCCGCTGGGGATCAGCGCGGTGTCGCCCGGCGCCAGGGTCAGCGGCGCCTCGGTGGCCGCGCGCAGGTCGAGCCCGGCGCTGGCTTCGGTGGCGTAGTCGGGCAGCGGCCAGCTGTCGCCGAAGCGCGGATCCAGCAGCTTCACCTGCAGCGGATAGGGCGTGGGAGTGCTCATGCGTGCAGCCTCTGCGCGATCAGGTCCAGCAGTTGTTCGGCCAGCTGCGTCTTGGAGACCGCCGGGAAGTCGCGTTCGCCATCCTGCCAATAGGCGGTGGCCGCGTTCTGGTCGCTCTCGAAGCCGTTGCCGGCCACCCCCACCCGGTTGGCCACGATCAGGTCCAGGTGCTTGTCGGCGAGTTTGCCACGGGCGTAGCGCTCGATGTCGTGGGTCTCGGCGGCGAAGCCGACCACCAGTTTCAGCGCCTGGGTCTGCGCGGCGACCTCGGCCAGGATGTCCGGAGTGCGGGTCAGTTCGAGGGTGAGCGTCTCGCCGCTCTTCTTGATCTTCTGCGCCGCCACCTGTTTTGGCGTGTAATCGGCGACCGCGGCGGTGCCGATGTAGATGTCCGCCGGCAGCGCGCCGAGCACCGCCTCGCGCATCTGCGCGGCCGAGCGCACATCGATGCGCTGCACGCCGTCGGGCGTAGACAAATGCACCGGGCCGCTGACCAGCACCACCTCGGCGCCTTGCCGGACCGCGGCCGCAGCCAGCGCATAGCCCATCTTGCCGCTGCTGCGGTTGCCCAGGTAGCGCACCGGATCCAGGTCTTCGTAGGTGGGGCCGGCACTGATCACCACGCGCAGGCCGCGCAGGGCGGCAGTGCCGGTGCCAGCGCCGGAACGCGCCGGGACGGCAGCCGCGGCCGGCTTGGCCGATGCGGCGCTCTGGTCGGTGCGCCCAACGAGCGCGGCGACGATCTGCTCCGGTTCGGCCAGGCGACCGGGGCCGGACTCGCCTTCGGCCAGCGGGCCATCGTTCGGGCCGACCACCTGTGCGCCGCGCGCGCGCAGGGTGGCGATGTTGGCCTGGGTGGCCGGGTGCAGCCACATGCGGTGGTTCATCGCCGGGCACACGGTGAGCGGTGCGGTGCTGGCCAGGCACAGCGTGCCCACCAGATCGTCGGCCAGCCCGTGCGCCAGGCGCGCCAGCAGGTCGGCAGTGGCCGGGGCCACCACCACCTGCTCGGCCCAGCGGGCCAGTTCCAGGTGACCCATCGCCTGCTCGGCGCCACTGTCCCACAGCGTGGTGCGGGTGAGATGGCCGGACAGCGCCTGGAAGCTCAGCGGGGTGACGAACTGCTGCGCGCCGGCGGTCATCGCCACCTGCACCTCGGCGCCGGCGTCGCGCAGGCGCCGCACCAGTTCCAGCGCCTTGTAGGCGGCGATTCCCCCGCCGACGCACAACAGCACACGTCGCCCCGGCAGGGGCCTCTCGAAAATCGCGGTCACGTCGGGAATGTCCTACCCATACAAGGACGATTAGCTTACCCGATGGTTTTTGGCGGCCTGATACCGTTGCGCCATGTCGGCCGGCACCCTGGCGATATGCACATCTCCGACTGGCCCTGCGAAGAACGTCCCCGGGAAAAACTGCTGGCACGCGGTCCCCGGGCCCTTTCCGACGCCGAACTGCTGGCGATCTTTCTCGGCTCCGGCCTGCCCGGCAGCGACGCGGTGCGCACTTCGCGCGACCTGCTGCAGCGGCACGGGCCGTTGCGCACGCTGCTGGACCGGTCGCCCGGCGACCTGGTACGCCTGCCCGGGCTGGGCCCGGCGCGCGCCTGCCAGCTGTCGGCGGCGCTGGAGCTGGGCCAGCGCCACCTGGCCGCGGAACTGCAGCGCGGCGACACCCTCAGCAATCCCATCACCGCCGGCCGCTACTTCGCGCAACGCTTGCGGGCGCGGCCGTACGAGGTGTTCGCCGCGCTGTTCCTGGACACCCGGCACCGCTGGCTGGCGTTCGAGGAGCTGTTCCAGGGCACGCTGGACGGCGCCGAGGTGCATCCGCGCGAGGTGGTGCGGCGTGCGCTCACGCTCAACGCCGCCGCGGTGATCATCGGCCACAACCACCCGTCCGGAAACCCGGAACCCTCGCCCGCCGACCGCGCCGTCACCGAGCGGCTGAAACAGGCGCTGGACCTGATCGACGTGCGCCTGCTCGACCACTTCATCGTCGGCGACGGCGTACCTGTCTCGATGGCCTCGCGCGGCTGGGCCTGAACCGAGGCGGCGGCCGGGCGTGCCATGTCGCGGGACGCCGATCCCGGCGAGGCCGGCTCCTGGCCATGCGGGCGGTCAGCCGGCCCAGGCCAGGGCGCAGGCGCGGGCGCGTGCTGGTCGCGGCGTCGCGGCTGAGGTCGGGCTGAACCCGGGACGGGCCGGGAGGCGGCGGGTCGGGTAAAATCGCCGGTTCCGCGCTTCAAGCAGAGATCTCGTGAAATCCCAACTCCGCGCCCTGATCGGTCAAGGCATCGAAGCCTTGCGCGCCAATGGCACCCTGCCGGCCGACACCCTGCCGCCGGACTTCGTGGTCGAGCGGCCCAAGACCCGCGAGCACGGCGACTTCGCCACCAACGCGGCGATGCTGCTGGCCAAGGCCGCGCGCACCAATCCGCGCGCCCTCGCCCAGCAACTGGTGGACGCGCTGCCGGCCAACGACGACGTCAGCAAGGTCGAGATCGCCGGCCCCGGCTTCATCAATTTCCATCTCGGTCCCGGCGCCTACCAGCGCGAGGTGCTGGCGGTGCTCAAGCAGGGCGAGGACTACGGCCGCAGCCTGGTCGGCAACGGCCGCACCGTGGGCGTGGAGTACGTCTCGGCCAACCCGACCGGGCCGCTGCACGTCGGCCACGGCCGCGCGGCGGCCATCGGCGACTGCCTGGCGCGCCTGCTCGAGGCCAACGGCTGGAATGCCAAGCGCGAGTTCTACTACAACGACGGCGGCAACCAGATCGAGAACCTGGCGCGCTCGGTGCAGGCGCGCGCTTTGGGCAAGACGCCCGACAGCCCCGACTGGCCGGAAGAAGGCTACCGCGGCGACTACATCCAGGACGTGGCCGACGCCTACATGGCCGGCGCTGCGGTCGACCTGGAAGGCCATGTGGTCACCGGCGCCAAGGATCCGCAGGACCTCGATGCGATCCGCCGCTTCGCCGTGGCCTATCTGCGCAACGAGCAGAACCACGACCTGGCCGCGTTCGGCGTGGATTTCGACATCTACTTCCTGGAAAGCTCGCTGTACCGCGACGGCAAGGTCGAGGAGGCGGTGCAGAAGCTGATCACCTCCGGCCATACCTACGAAGAGGGCGGCGCGCTGTGGCTGAAATCCACCGATTTCGGCGACGACAAGGACCGCGTGATGCGCAAGTCCGACGGCAGCTACACCTACTTCGTGCCGGACGTGGCCTACCACCTGAGCAAGTGGCAGCGCGGCTACGTGCGCGCCATCACCGAACTGGGCGCCGACCACCACGGCTCGCTGGCGCGCGTGCGTGCCGGCCTGCAGGCGATGGACCTGGGCATCCCCAAGGGTTGGCCGGAGTATGTGCTGCACCAGATGGTCACGGTGATGCGCGGCGGCGAGGAAGTGAAGCTGTCCAAGCGCGCCGGCAGCTACCTGACCCTGCGCGACCTGATCGAGGAAGCCGGCCGCGATGCCACGCGCTGGTTCCTGATCGCGCGCAAGCCCGATTCCCAGCTCACCTTCGACATCGACCTGGCGCGCCAGCAGAGCAACGACAACCCGGTGTTCTACGTGCAGTACGCGCATGCCCGGGTATGCAGCCTGCTGCGCCAGGCGCAGGAGAAGAAGCTGGACTACGACCAGGCCGATGGCCAGGCGCAACTGAACCGGCTCAGCGACGCGACCTCGCTGGAACTGATGCAGGAACTCTCGCGCTACCCGGAAGTGGTGGAGAATGCGGGGCATGCGCTGGAGCCGCATCTGATCGCGCAATACCTGCGCGAACTGGCGACGGCCTTCCACACCTGGTACCACGGCACCCCGGTGCTGGTGGACGACGCCGGCGAACGCAACGCCAAGCTGACCCTGGCGGTGGCGGCGCAGCAGGTGCTGGCGAACGGTCTGAATCTCCTGGGCGTCTCGGCCCCGGAAAAAATGTGAGTGGAGAAGCGGTAAATGGCAGCACGACGCGGTAAGACCCAGGCCCGGCGCAACAGCGGCAACGGCACGCCCGGGTGGGTGTGGCTGATCGCCGGCGCGGCGATCGCCGCGGTGGTGTTCCTCGGCGCGCCAGGGCTGTTCAAGAAGGACGGCGACTTCCTGCGCGTGGGCGGTCCGCGCGCCAATCCGGATGCGCAACCGGCGCCGGTGGCCGATGCCGACGTCGATGCGGCCCCGGACCTGCCCAAGCCCGCCGCCAACGCGGCCGGCAGCACCAAGCCGGAAGCGAAGAAGGACGCGCAGACCCAGTACGACTTCTACACCCTGCTGCCCGGCAAGGAAGTGCAGATGTCCGACGCCGAACTGGCCGCCAGCGCGCGCGCCGAGGCCATTCGCCAGGCCAAGGCGCAGGCCGCTGCAGGCACGGCCGCCACCGGCACCACTCCGGCCGCGGTCGCCACCGCGCCGACCGCGACGGCGGCCAACCCGACCCCGCTGCCGGAGACGCCGAGCGCGGCCGCCAGCGCCCCCGCCGCCGCCAAACCGGCGGCCACCACGGCAACGCCGGCCGCGACCACCGCACCGGCGACTGCCGCGGCGGCGGCCGCGCCCGACAACGCCCGCTACATCCTGCAGGCCGGCTCGTTCGGCGCCTCCGGCGACGCCGAGTCGACCAAGGCCAAGCTGGCGATGCTGGGCCTGTCGGCGCGCGTGGAATCGGCGCAGATCAGCGGCAAGACCGTCTACCGCGTGCGCATGGGGCCGTACGGCACCGCCAGCGAACTGGCCGAGGCCAAGCAGAAGTTGAACGGCAGCGGGTTGTCGGCGATCGCGATCAAGGCGCAGTAGAGCCGGGATTGGGGAATCGGGATTGGGGAATGGGTGAAGCGGCTTTCTTGCCGTTTTCACCTGTACGTGCGTGGAAACGTTGTCGCTGCTGACATTGGGCCGCGCTGGCCCCGATATGACGTTGCAGTTCCACGACGGCGTGCTGCCGGCGACTAAGTAAAAGACTTAGTCGCCAGGGAATCTGGAATGGGGACGCGAGCACGTCCCGTTCCGCGCGACGAGGCCTGAAGACGCTTCGGATCCGCGCGCTGTCGCGCCGCGCTGGCGCGTCTCAATCATCGAAGCCGACTTCCCCCGCGGGCACACGCGCCGTCGACGCGCGCGACCGGGTTTTGCTTTTACCATTCCCGATTCCCCACTCCCCATTCCCGGCCCTCAAATGACTCAGACCGCCCTGATCACCGGCGCCACCTCCGGTTTCGGCGCTGCCGCCGTGCGCCGCTTCGTCGATGCCGGCTGGCGCGTGATCGCCACCGGCCGCCGCGCCGAGCGCCTGCAGCCGCTGCTGGACGCCTTCGGCGCCGAGCGCGTGCACATCGCCGCCTTCGACATCCGCGACACCGACGCGCTGGACGCGATGCTGGCGGCGCTGCCCGAGGCGTTCCGCGGCATCGACCTGCTGGTCAACAACGCTGGCCTGGCCCAGGGCACCGCGCCGGCGCAGGCCGCGCAACTGGACGACTGGCGCACGATGATCGACACCAACATCACCGCGCTGGTGACGCTGACCCATCGCCTGCTGCCGACGCTGATCCAGCGCCGCGGCGCGATCATCAACATCAGCTCGGTCGCCGCGCTGTATCCCTACCCCGGCGGCAACACCTACGGCGGCACCAAGGCCTTCGTCAGCCAGTTCTCGCTGGGCCTGCGCTCGGATCTGCATGGCACCGGCGTGCGCGTCACCGCGATCGAACCCGGCATGGCCGAGACCGAGTTCACCCTGGTCCGCACCCATGGCGACCAGAAGGCCTCGGACACGCTCTACCAGGGTGCGCAGCCGATGACCGCCGAGGACATCGCCGAACAGATCTTCTGGGTGGCGACGCTGCCGCCGCATCTGAACATCAATCGATTGGAAATCATGCCGGTGACGCAGTCCTTCGCCGGCTTCCAGGTCGCGCGGCAACCGGCCTGAACGGCCGCGGGGCCGCTCCGCGCGGCCCCGCCACGTCCCGTCTCTCTCGCGCCCATGCGGCGAAGGCCCTCTGCCGCACGGTCGGGACGGACGCTTGTCGCGCCGGCCTGCTGGCGATTCCGACAACTCCTTAACGAAATGATATAACATCACCTTATCGGGGCCGCGTTCGTACGTCGGACCGCGCACCACCCGCTCGCCCGCAGCCCAGCCGCTGCTGCCAGTCTCCACTCCCCTTGTCCGCAGCCACCATGAAGACCTACACCCATGCCCTCGCCGTGCTGGCCGGGCTCGCGGCCGGCGACGGCGCCGCGCAGACGACACCCGACACCACCACCACGCTCGGCACCGTGGAAGCGCGGCGCCACAGCGCCGCCTCGCTGTCCACGCGCAACATCCTCAGCTCGGTCGACGTGCTTGGCAGCGAGCAGATCGCCGACAAGCAGGTCATGAACAGCTGGGAGTTGCTGGGACAGATGCCCGGCATGCAGCTCACCGAAACCCGGCAGGGTGCCGAGTCCGGCAAGGTCACCTTCCGCGCTTTCAACGGCGAGGGCTACATCAACGGCATCAAGGTGCTGATCGACGGCGTGCCGAGCAACGTCAACAGCGGCAACCAACGCTTCATCGACATGATCTTCCCGCTGGAGATCGCCTACATCGAGGTGGTGCGCGGCACCAACGATCCGCGCTACGGCCTGCACAACATCGGCGGCAACTTCAACATCGCCACCCGCCAGGGCGGCGACTACCAAGACCTGCGGCTGAGCTACGGCAGTTTCGCCACCCGCGAACTGCAGTACGCCGTCGGCCATGAGGCCGATGGCCTGGCGCAGAACTATTTCGTCGGCGCGCAGGCCGCGCATGGCTATCGCCAGCACGACAGCTCGCGCAAGTACACCCTCGGCGGCAAATGGTTCTACGGCGAAGACGACGATGCCGCACGCATCGGCCTGATCGCACGCGCCTACCACCATGAGGCCGACGAATCGGGCTTCCTCACCGCCACCGAGTTGGCCGAGGACCGTGACCAGTCGCCGCCGAAGAACGCCAACGACGGCGACGACCGCGACATGCGCCAGGCCAGCGTGCACGCCGACTTCAAGCTCGGCTACGGCTTGCAATTGCGCAACACGCTGTACCTCAACCGTTACCAGGACGACCGGCGGATCACCTTCACCCGCTATCCGCTGGGCAACGCGCCACGGCAGCGTCGGCAATGGGACGAAACCCAGACCGGATTGCTCAGCACCGCCACCTGGCAGGCCAGCGATCTGCTGAGCGTGGAAGGCGGCTTCAACGCCGAGCACCAGGACAACCGTTACCGGCGCTCGCGCTACGCCTACAGCGTGCCGACCGATTTCGACCGTGCGCCGGCACGCGTGCAGAACGACGACCGCTACAGCCTGGATAACCTCGGCCTGTACCTGCAGGCGGTGATCCAACCGAGCGATGCGCTGAAGATCGTCCCGGCATTCCGCGTGGACCGCTTCTCCGGCGAGACCGCGCTGCCCAGCGGCGTGCATGCGCCGCTGCAGCGCTACGGCTGGATCGACCAGCCCAAGCTCAGCGTGATCTACGCGCTGAGCCCGCAGCTGAGCGTGTACGCCAACTGGGGCCGCACCTTCCAGATCCTCACCGGCTCGACCGCCCCGGCCTACCTGACGCCCGGGCAGAGCACGTTCCGGCCCTCGATCAATACCGGCAAGGAGCTGGGCCTGAAACTGCAGCCAGTCGCCGGCACCGAGGCGCGCGTGGCGGTCTGGCGCCAGGATGCCACCGACGAAGTGGCCAACATGCCCAGCACCGGCACCACGGTCGGGCTCGGCCAGACCCGCCGGCAGGGCGTGGACCTGCAACTGAGCACGCAACTGGGCGAGCGCTGGACGCTGTGGCTGTCGCACGCGATCCAGGAAGCCAAGGTGGTCAGCGCCTTTACCGCGAGCGGCGAGTCGCTGCGCGGGCGCGAGGTGTTCTCCACCCCGCGCTACATCAGCAACGCCGGCGTCGACTACCGGCCCGATGCACGCTGGAAGCTGGGGCTGCAGGCGCGCGCGCAAGGCGACTACTACATCGACGAACGCAATACCCAGGGCAAGTACGGCGGCTTCCGCGTGGTCGATGCCAGCGTGCGCTACCAGCTCAGCCCGCGCACCAGCCTCGACCTGCAGGTCAAGAATCTCACCGACGCCCGCTACGCCTACGTCTGGTACGACAACTTCTTCTGGGGCGGCAACGACCAGCCGATGTTCTCGCCGGCGCCCGGACGCGCGGCCTATCTCGGCTTCGAACTGCGCCTGTAGCCATCGCCGACGTCGGCGCGGTCCGCTGCGGCCGCGCCTCTGCCTCCCCGGCGCCGTCCGGGGCACGCAGGTGCCACGGCGCGGTTGCCTGCGTGGCGCAGACAACCGCGCGATTTTCCCCGCGAAATCGCATAACATCGCCTTCACGGAGCGAGGTACGCCCAGCGTACCGAACAAGCAAGCCCCGCAACCTCGCCGTTGCCGCCAGCCCTCCGCTGTCCCCACTTGCTTGCAGACCCCATGAAGATCGACTCCCTTGCCCTGGCCGTGCTGGCCGGGCTTGCCGCCGGCCATGCCGCCGCGCAGACCCTCACCTCCGAGACCACCACCACCCTCGGCACCGTGGAGGCGCGGCGCGAGACCGCCGCCTCGCTGTCCACCCGCAACATCCTCAGTTCGGTCGACGTGCTCGGCAGCGAGCAGATCGGCGACAAGCAGGTCATGAACGGCTGGGAGCTGTTGGGCATGATGCCCGGCGTGCAGCTCACCGAGATCCGCCAGGGCGCCGAATCCGGCAAGGCCACCTTCCGCGCCTTCAATGGCGAGGGCTACCTCAACGGCATCAAGATCCTGATCGATGGCGTCCCCAGCGACGCCAACAGCGGCAACCAGCGCTTCACCGACATGATCTTCCCGCTGGAGATCGCCTACATCGAAGTCGTGCGCGGCACCAACGACCCGCGCTACGGCCTGCACAACATCGGCGGCAACCTCAACATCGCCACTCGCCAGGGCGGCGACTACCAGGACCTGCGGCTGAGCTACGGCAGCTTCGCCACGCGCGCACTGCAGTACGCCGTCGGCCATGAAGCCGGCGGCCTGGCGCAGAACTATTTCGTCGGCGCCCAGGCCACACAAGGCGAGCGCGCGCACGACAGCGCGCGCAAGTACACGCTCGGCGGCAAGTGGTTCTACGGCGAAGACGACGAAACCGCGCGCATCGGCCTGATCGCCCGCGCCTACCATCTGAAGGCCGATGCGCCCGGCTTCCTCACCGCCGCGCAATGGGACGAAGACCGCGACCAGTCGCCGCCACAGAATACCAACGACGGCGGCGAGCGCACCCTGCGTCAGGCCAGCGTGCATGCCGACTTCAAGCTCGGCGACGGTGTGCAGCTGCGCAACACGCTGTACGTCAACCGCTACGACGAGGAACGCCGCGTCACCTTCACCCCCTACCCGATCGGCAACGCACCGCGGCAGCGCCGGCAATGGGACGAAACCCAGACCGGCCTGCTCAGCACCGTCACCTGGCAGGCCAGCGACCTGCTGAGCGTGGAAGGTGGCTTCAACGCCGAGCACCAGGACAACCGCTATCGCCGCTACCGCTATGCCTACGCGGTGCCGACCGATTTCTGGAGCGCGCCGGCGCGCGTGCAGAACGACGACCGCTACACGCTCGACAACCTCGGCCTGTACCTGCAGGCGGTATTGCAGCCGACCGACGCGTTGAAGATCGTGCCGGCATTCCGCGTCGACCGTTTCTCCGGCGACACCACGCTGCCCGGCGGCGTGCACGCGCCGCTGCAGCGCTACGGCTGGATCGACCAGCCCAAGCTCAGCGTGATCTACGCGCTGAGCCCGCAGCTGAGCGTCTATGCCAACTGGGGCCGCACCTTCCAGATCCTCACCGGTTCCACCGCCCCGGCCTACCTGACGCCGGGCCAGCCGGGCGTGCGGCCGTCGATCAACACCGGCAAGGAACTGGGCCTGAAACTGCAGCCGGCCGCCGGTATCGAGGCGCGGGTGGCGGTCTGGCGCCAGGACGCCACCGACGAGGTGGCCAACAACGTCAGCTCCGGCACCACCGTGGGCCTGGGCCAGACCCGGCGCCAGGGCGTGGACCTGCAACTGAGCACGCAACTGGGCGAGCACTGGACGCTGTGGCTGTCGCAGGCGCTGCAGGAGGCCAAGGTGGTCAGCGCCTACAACGCCTCGGGCGAATCGCTGCGCGGTCGCGAGGTGTTCTCGGTGCCGCGCTACATCAGCAACGCCGGCGTCGACTACCGGCCCGATGCGCGCTGGACCTTGGGCGTGCAGGCGCGCGCGCAAGGCGACTACTACATCGACGAGCGCAATGCGCAGGGCAAGTACGGCGGCTTCCGCGTGGTCGATGCCAGCGTGCGCTATCAGCTCGGTCCGCGCACCAGCCTCGACCTGCAGGTCAAGAACCTCACCGACGCTCGCTACGCCTACGTCTGGTACGACAGCTTCTTCTGGGGTGGCAACAATCAGGCGATGTTCTCGCCAGCGCCCGGGCGTTCGGCCTATCTCGGGTTCGAACTGCGGCTGTAGGGCACCTCGCATCACCCGCATCCGCCACAGCGTGCTGCGCAGGAGCGGCTTCAGCCGCGACGGGCTTCACAGGGAACGCCCCTGTCGCGGCTGAAGCCGCTCCTTGGATCTGGACATGCCCCCGGGGAGATGAGAGGTGCCCTGTCACGGTGTTGCCTGGCCAAGGACGACCGTAAGTGGCCGGACGCGGCGTCCGCCGCGCTGTGGTACGGTTCCAGGCGTCGCCAGCCTTCGCGCAAGCCTCCCGCTCGTTCACAGGAGTGCTTTGCGATGACCTCTCCCGCTTCGCTCGACCACGGCGTCTTCCGCTTCCGGGAGACATCGCCATGACCGACTTCGTCACCGATGCGGCGCAGCTGCAGGATTGCGTGGGCCGCCTACCCGGTCCGCGCGACCTAAAGGTGATCGACCACCTGGACGCGCATGCGCTGCGCTGGCTGGCCGCCAGCCCCTTGCTGTTCGCCGGCGTCGCCGGCCAGCGCCTGGCATTGAGTGCGGGCAGCGGTGCACCCGGCTTCGCGCGCGGCGATACGCCGCATTTGCTGTCGATCCCGCTGCAGGCACTGGACACCGCCCACGCGCACGTCGGCGCCGGATTCGGTTCGCTGTTCCTGGTGCCCGGATTAGGCGAAACCCTGCGGGTCAATGGCCGCATCGCCGGCGACGACGGCACGCGCGTGTTCGTTGCCGTCGAGGAATGCTATCTGCACTGCGCCAAGGCCCTGCTGCGCGCCGACTGGTGGCACGCGGAGGCACGGGCCGGCGCCACGCCGCCGGAGACGCCGGAAGAATTGCTCGCCAGTTGCCGACTGCTGATCCTCGCCACCGCCGATGCCGAGGGCCACGTCGATGTCAGTCCGCGCGGCGATCGCGCCGGGGCCTTGCTGCAAGCCCACCGCGATGCGTGGTGGTTCGCCGACCGGCCGGGCAATCGTCGCGTCGACAGCCTGGGCAATCTGCTGGCGCGGCCGCAACTCGCGCTGCTGGCACTGCGCCCCGGCAGCGCACGCTGCGTGTGCATCGAAGGGCTCGCCCGCCCCAGCACCGACGAGGCGATCCGCAACGCGCTCGCCGTCGATGGACGCGTTCCGCATCTGGCGGTGCGGGTGCTGCCGGCGCTCCTCGAAGAGACGCACAGCCGCGCGCTCGGTCGCTTCGACCGTTGGCCGCCCGCCGCCATCGCACACGACCTGGACCCGCCGGCGATCTTCCGCGACCACGTCCGGCTCAGCGGCGCGCGCGGCGCCCAGGCCACGCTGATGCGCGCGGCGGTCTCGGTGCCCGGCGTGGTGCGCAAAGGACTGCAGGCCGACTACAAGAAGAACATGTACTGAGCATCCAACGCCACCGGCTCACCCGGCGGCGTCGGTCACGCCGGGCGCGCTGAGGTGATGCACGGCATAGCGGTGTGCGGCGGCGTCTTGCGGCGGCAGATCGCGCCACAGATGAAAACGCAGCCGCGTCCATCCCTGCGGTTCGTAGCCGCACACCGTGGCCAGCACGCGTTCGTCAGGCACGTCCATGTCGGCGGTGTCGTTTCCCCAGGCAGGCGATGGCGCCGGAAGCGCGCGGGTGGCGTAGCGCGCCGAGCGCAGCGCCGCGGACGTCCACGCCGTACCGACCATCCACGCCTGCACGGTCGGGCGTCCGAAGGCCTCGCACAGCGCGGCGAACGCGGGGCCGGCGAGGAACGCGTGCATCGCCGCCGCATCGCGCCACAGATAGAACGGCGCATACAGGTTCTGCCGGCCGGGCAGCAGCGGATCGCTGCGATCGGCGACCAGGTAGGCCTTGAACTGCAGCCCCGGCAGCGTGTCGAGCAACGGGCCTTTGTCGGCGATGCGGCGGCGGATGACGGCCATGTCGTAGTCCGCCGGCAACGCGATGCTGTATTGCATGGCGATCATGCCGGCACTCCGCGAGCCGTGATGCCGGCGCGGCCGCCGCCGAACGACCAGTCCTGCGCCGCGGTGGTGACGATGGTGACCATCACGTCCTCCGGCGGAATTCCAGGCGCGATCGCCAACAGCGCGACCAGGCGCCGATAGAACGCCTGCTTGCAGGCAGCGCTGCGTTCGCGGCCGGCGGTGATGGCGATCAGCACGAAACGATCCGAGCGCGGCCCGCCCAGGTAATGGCGGTCGAACACCAGTTCGTCCGGGTCGTGCTGATGGATGACCTGGAAGCAGTCGCCGGCCGGCACCTCGAAGGCGTCGTGCATGGCCTGGTAAAGGCTGGCCGACAGCGCGCGCAGGTAGGCAGGCGGATGACCGCGCAGCAGCGAGATACGGGCGTACGGCATCAGCGCGGCTCCGTCATGGACGGCCGCGCCGCGGCAGCGGTGCGCAGCAACGGCAGCGCGGACGCCGCACACGGCCAGCCGGCGTAGAACGCCAGGTGGGTGATGGCCTCGGCCAGGGTGTCGCGGTCCAGACCGTTGTCCAGTGCGCGCGCCAGGTGCAGCGGCAACTGCTCCAGTCGCGACAGGGCCACCAGTGCCGCCACCGTGACCAGGCTGCGCTCGCGCGGCGACAGCACAGGGCGCTGCCACACCTCGGCGAACGGCACCTCGTCGGTGAGGCGGGCGAAGGCCGGCGCGATGTCGCCGAACGCGGCCTGCGGGGAAGGAAACGGCTTGGATGGGTCGGACATCGGAACGTCTCGCAGGGGGAACGGGCACAGCCTAGTCGCGCACAACCTTTCGAAAAATCGGAAAATATCGAAACGACCGTCCGGAAAATCAGGATCGACCGATGCGCCCCACCACCTTCGACCTCGACGCGCTGCGCAGCTTCGTCGCCGGCGTGGAGTTGGGCAGCTTCGCCAAGGCGGCCGAGCGCCGCGGGCGCTCCACCTCGGCGATCAGCGCACAGCTGAAGAAGCTGGAGGAGCAGGCCGGGCAGCCGGTGCTGCGCCGCCAGGGCCGCGGCCTGGCCCTGACCGAGGCCGGCGAAGCCTTGCTGGGCTACGCGCGGCGGCTGCTCGAGCTCAACGACGAGGCGGTCGTGGCCCTGCAGGACACGGCGCTGCAGGGCTGGGTGCGGCTAGGGCTACAGGAGGACTTCGGCGAGCACATGCTGCCGGACGTGCTCGGGCGTTTCGCCCGCGCCCACCCGCAGGTGCGGATCGAAGCGCGCATCGCTCGCCACCAGGAGCTGCTGGCGCGGGTGGAGGCCGGGCAACTGGATCTGGCCCTGGCCTGGGACTCCGGCGCGGCCTCGGCGCATCGGCAGGCGCAAGCGGCGTGGCCGCTGCGCTGGATCGCCGCAGGCGGCCGCAGCGCGCCGGACGTGGCCGACTGGAGCGGCGCGGCGCCATTGCCATTGGTGATGCTGGAAGCCCCCTGCCTGCTGCGCACGGCCGCGACCACCGCACTGGACCGCGCCGGCATCCCATGGCGCATCGCCTTCACCAGCGCCAGCCTCGGCGGCGTATGGGCGGCGGTCCGCGCCGGATTGGGCATCACCCTGCGCACCCCGGCCGGGGTGCCGGCCGGACTGGCCCTGCTCCCGCCCGGCGCCGGCGGCCTGCCCGCGTTGCCGGCGTTAGCGCTGAGCCTGCATCGCGCGGTCGCCGTGCCGCCGCCGGCGGTGGCGCGGCTGGCGGAGATCCTGCAACAGCGCCTGCAGGCGGCGCATGCAGCGCTGGTCGGGGATGGCTGAGACGTCCCACGCGCTTACTTGCCGCCCTTGCAGGGCATCCTCCTGGCGATCAGGACGCCGGCGAGCATGTGGCGCCGCCGCTGACCACGGTCTTGAGGGATTGCCATCGCTCTTCACCGGGACGTGCCGCGCGGATCGGAAACCGTGCGTTCAACCATGCGCGGTCGCGACAGCCGCTGCGCTGCGCCGCTCGCGCAGGCGCAGGAACGGCCGCTCCACCGCGTAGTGCAGGACGGCCGCGAACAGCAGCGCCATGCCGGCATAGGCGGCGAAGGCGAGCGGGCCACGCCCGTCCAGCAGCGCACCGAACCACGCCTGGGTCAGATGGAACGCCGCCTTGTGGCTCAGGTACAGGCTGTAGGACACCGCGGCCAGCCAGGCCGCGCCCGGCACCCGGCAGCGCCCCAGCCATCCCTGGGTGGAGGCGCCGGCGCCGACCAGCAGCGCCAGCCCCAACGACAGCACCGGCCAGCCGATCGCATTGCCGAGCAGGCCGGTGCGGTCGCGGAACAGCCACATCGCCAGCGCACAGACCACGATGCCGGCAAGCGCCACGACGCTGGCGTGACGCTGCAGCCGCTGCCAGTGCTGCGGCCGGAAGGTCTTCAGCACCGCCAGCGCCACCCCCGCCAGCAGGCCGTCCAGGCGGTTCCAGGTCGGGTAGTAGAGATCCTCGATGAACCAGTTGCGCTGCAGCCCGGCACCGATGCGATCCAGCGCGCTGTCGTGCATCCAGATCGCACTGCGCAGGGCGATGCCGGCCAGCACCACGGCCACGCACAGCGCCACGAAACGCGGCGCCGATGGCCGCCGCAGCAGCCACGCCGCCAGCAGCGGAAACACCAGGTAGAAGTGCTCTTCCACGCACAGCGACCACGCATGCGAGAACGCCTGCTGGTTGGCGTAGTCGATGCCCAGGTTGAGGGTGAAACTGGCGAACAGCCACCACGGCGCGATCCCGGGCGCTTCGCGGAAGCCGGGCCATGTCAGGTACAACGCCAGCACCACTGCGTACGCAGGCAGGATGCGGTAGGCGCGGCGCCGGTAGAACTCGCCGTAGCGCAGCCGCTCGCCGCGGGCCAGCGGCGCCAGCACCTGGCCCCCGATCAAAAAGCCGCTGAGCACGAAGAACAGATCCACGCCCATCCAGCCATAGCGCGACAGCCACTCCCAATCCGGGCCCAGCCCACCGACCACGAAGGAGTGGAACAACATCACCCAGACGATGGCGATGGCGCGCAGCAGGTCGAGGCCGGGATAGCGCATCGTGGGACGGTGGCGGTGGGGAGCGCGCAGCTTACTGGTTGCATCGCCGGTTGCGGCAGCGGGCGTGCACCGGCACCGGCGCGATCGCGCCTGGAAAGCGCGGCGGCGGCGCTAGGCGTCCCCCATGCTTACTTGCAGCGGCGTACCCTCACCCCAACCCCTTTCCCGGGGGGAGAGGGGCTTGCGTGGGTCGCCACTGTCAGCCCAGCGGTTCGTCCGACAGGTAGGTGTAGCCGGTCAGGCCGGCCTCGAGCGCGTCGGCCAGTTCCGTGGCCTGCGCGGCCGGCAACTGCGCGGCGGCGACGCGTTCGGCGTAGGCGGCGCGCAGGTCGTCCAGGCGGTAGCCGACGTAATCCAGCATCACGTCGGTGGTATCGCCGCGGCGCTGCTGGGCGATGCGGTAGCCGTCGCCGTCCACCGCCACTTCCACCGCGTCGGTGTCGCCGAACAGGTTGTGGATGTCGCCGAGGATCTCCTGGTAGGCGCCGACCAGGAAGAAGCCGATGCGGTAGCTCTCGCCCTGGCGCAGCGCGTGCAACGGCAGCGAGCTGTCCAGGCTTTCGTTCTCGACGTAGGTCTTGACCATGCCGTCGGAATCGCAGGTCATGTCGCAGACCACGCCGCGCCGCGCCGGCGCCTCGTTCAGGCGCTCGATCGGCACGATCGGGAACACCTGGTCGATCGCCCACACGTCGGGAATCGATTCGAACACGCTGAAGTTGACGAAATACTTGTCGACCAGGCGCTCGTTGAGCTCGTCCAGCACCGGACGATGGCTCTTTTCCTCATGGCTCAGCCGCGCCCGCACGCCGTGGGCGATGGCGTAGAACAGGTCGTCGATGCGCGCGCGATGGGTCAGGTCGATCTGGCCCAAGGCGTAGCCGCTGAGGCCTTCGGCATGGAAATGCTGCGCCTCCTGGAACAGTTCCACCGCCGGGCGCTGGTCCAGTTCGGCATGGATCTCGCGCAGGTGGCGGATCGCCGCCGGTTCGTCGTCGTGCGCGTCGGGCACGCGGCCTTCCGGCGCCTGTTCCACCTCGGACACGTTGGCGATCAGCACGGCGTGGTGCGCGGTCATCGCGCGCCCGCACTCGGTGACGATGCGCGGCGGCGCCAGGCCGTGCTCTTCGCAGGCGCTGGCCAGCGGCTGCACGATGTTGCTGGCGTAGGAGTGCAGGCCGTAGTTGATCGAGCAATAGCTGCGCGAGCGGGTGCCTTCGTAGTCGATGCCCAGGCCGCCGCCGACGTCGACGTGGCTGATCTTCGCGCCCAGCTTGGACAGCTCGACGAAGTAGCGGGTGGCCTCGCGCATGCCGTTGGCGATGTCGCGCACGTTGGAGATCTGCGACCCCATGTGGAAGTGCAGCAGGTTCAGCGCGTCGGCGTATTCGGTGTCGCGCAGGGTCTTCCACAGGTCCAGCACCTGCCGCGGCGACAGCCCGAACTTGGCCTTGTCGCCGCCGCTGTTCTGCCACTTGCCCGCGCCCAGCGAGGCCAGGCGCATGCGCACGCCCAGGCCCGGCTTCACGTCCAGCGCGCGCGCCTCCTCCAGCACCAGCTTCAGCTCCGACGGCTTCTCGATGACGATGAAGGTCTGCAGCCCGAGCTTGCGCCCGATCAGCGCCAGACGGATGTACTCGCGGTCCTTGTAGCCGTTGCACACGATCAGCCCGCCCGGACGCGACAGCGCCAGCACCGCCATCAGTTCCGGCTTGCTGCCCGCCTCCAGGCCGAAGCCCTCGCCCTGGTGGCTGGCCAGGGTGCCGGCCACGCCGCGGTGCTGGTTGACCTTGATCGGGTACACGGCGGTGTAGCCGCCGCTGTAGTCCCAGTCGGCCTGGGCCTGGGCGAAGGCGGCCTGCAGCTTGCCCAGGCGCTCGCCGAGGATGTCCGGGAAGCGCACCAGCATCGGCAGCTTGGCCCCAGCCGCGCGCGCGGCGTCCACCACCTCCGGCAGCGCGATCGCCACGCCGTCGGCGCCCTGCGGCCGCACCACCACCCGGCCGGCCGCGTCCACGTCGAAGTACCCGTCGGCCCAGTGCGGGATCGAGTAGGTCTTGCGGGCTTGGTCGAGGGACCAATCGCTCATCGTGGCGGCTCGGCTGAGGGAAAAAGGGCGTGGATTGTAACCCCTGCTACGCGTGGGGTCCGTTACAATCCGCGCCGTTCCAACGCCCTCGGCTCCTGGTGGAGCCGGGCCGGGTTCGCGGGCGCGTGGTGCGGGCTGGATGCGCGAGGCTGTGTCCGCCCCTCATCCGGAGAGGATGCGGTAACAGAATCGTGTGGTTCGGCTGCGCGAGGCTGCGCCCGACCCTCATCCGGCGAGGTACGGTAACAGCGTCGCGTGGCTTGGCTACACGAGGCTGCGCCCGACCCTCATCCGGCGCTTCGCGCCACCTTCTCCCGGGGGGAGAAGGAAACGCTGCATTCTTTTTGCTTTCCTAGGACATTCCATGAGCGCCAACGACAACTGGTACATCGAACACTTCCAGCCCACCGGCTCGGCCATCGGCTACCGCATCACCGGCAAGCTGGACGAGGTGCAGTCGCCGTTCCAGAAGATCGAGATCTACGACACCACCGACTGGGGCAAGTTGATGGTGATCGACGGCGCGGTGATGCTGACCACGCGCGACAACTTCTTCTACCACGAGATGATCAGCCACCCGGCGCTGTTCACCCACGCCGCGCCCAAGCGCGTGGTGATCATCGGCGGCGGCGACTGCGGCACCCTGCGCGAAGTGCTCAAGCACCCGGGCGTGGAGAGCGCCACCCAGTGCGACATCGACGAGCAGGTCACGCGCATGGCCGAGAAGTACTTCCCGGAGCTGTGCGACTCCAACGGCGACCCGCGTGCCGAGCTGCTGTTCGACGACGGCGTGGCCTACATGGCCAACTGCCCGGCCGGCAGCGTGGACATCGTCATCGTCGACTCCACCGACCCGGTCGGCCCGGCCGAAGGCCTGTTCAACAAGGCCTTCTACGAGAGCTGCTTCAAGGCGCTGAAGGACGACGGCATCCTGGTGCAGCAATCCGAGTCGCCGCTGGCGCTGCTGGACCTGATCAAGGAAATGCGCACGGAAATGGGCAAGGCCGGCTTCGCCAGCTTCCACACCGTGCCGTTCCCGCAGCCGTGCTACCCGACCGGCTGGTGGAGCGTGACCATGGCGCGCAAGCAGGGCGGCTTCGACTTCCGCCAGGACGACGCCGCGGCCAAGCCGTTCGCCACCCGCTACTACAGCGCGCACCTGCACACCGGCACCCAGGTGCTGCCGCCGTTCGTGGCAGAGGCGCTGGGCGGCTAAGGCGCCGTCCTCCATCGGCATCGGCGCCTGACGTGCGCCGATGCCGCGGAGCGCCGGCGCTGTCGGGGCCCTCGGTAAGGCCGGCCCCCAACGCGTGCGCATCCGAATCGACAGGCGCGCTGCATCGCGCATGGCATCGCCTCGCCGGTTGCCGCGATCGCGCGCTGTAGGCGCCAAACGATGCCGCACGCCATGGCCGGCGCGTGCGACGATGCGCCGGCCTCCATCGCACACACCGCGAGCCTTCCATGCGCTCCCAGACGACGTCGCCGTGGACCCTGTGCGCGCTGGCCGCGATCGGCTTCGTCGTCGCCTGCGTCGCCCACGAAGCGGTGGGCCATGGCCTGGCCTGCCTGGGCAGCGGCGGCACCGTCCGCTGGCTCACGTCGGTGTACTTCCGCTGCCAGCCCGGCCAACCGATCGTCGATGCCGCCGGCCCGCTGGCGAATCTATGCGTGGCCGCAGTGTGCATCCTGGCGGCACGCCGCCGTCGCGCGGACACGCCGCGCCTGGCGCTCGCGCTGATCGCCGCCTTCAATGGACTGTGGGGCGCCGGCTATCTGCTGTTCTCCGCGGTGACCAATGACGGCGACCTCGCCTTCGTCCTGCGCGATCTCGCCCTGCAGCCGGCCTGGGCGTGGCGGCTGGGGATGGGACTGGCCAGTGCCTGGCTGTATCTGCAGGCGCTGCGCGCCATCGCCCCGTGGCTGCCGAAAGGCAGGCCAATGCTGGCGGCCTACGCCACTGCCGGCACGGTGGCCTGCGTGAGCGTGCTGTTCCATGCCGGGCCGGTGCTGCCGGCACTGCGCGAGGCGGCGCAGGAAGGCCTGTTGGCACCGATCGGCCTGGTGGTCATTGCGTTGTCGCGCCGGTCGCGCGCGCCACTCCCGCTACCGTCCAGCCGCGCCACGGTCGTCGTGGCGGTGCTGGTGGTGGCGACGTTCTGGCTCACCCTCGGCCGCGGCTACGGGGGCGTCTGAGTCGGCACCCGGCGCAGCGTGTCGGCCCATCCGGCTGGCCCGCCATGCCTGTAGGAGCGGCTTCAGCCGCGACAGGTTCTATCGGAAGCGCCCATTGCGGCTGAAGCCGCTCCTGCACGACACCATCCACGCCACGGCGATGCAGGCGCGGTGACTGCGTTACAGCGCGTCCGCGTCCAGTTCGCCGGTGCGGATCCGCACCACCGTGCCCAGGTCGTAGACGAACACCTTGCCGTCGCCGATCTTGCCGGTGGCGGCGGCCTTGACGATGGCCTCGACCACGCGCTCGACCTGGTCCTCGCTGACCGCCACTTCCAGTTTCACCTTGGGCAGGAAATCGACCACGTACTCGGCGCCGCGATACAGCTCGGTGTGGCCCTTCTGCCGGCCGAAGCCCTTGACCTCGGTGACGGTGATGCCGGCCACGCCCTGCGCGGCGAGCGCCTCGCGCACGTCGTCGAGCTTGAACGGCTTGATCACGGCCATGATCATCTTCATGCGGCGTTCTCCAATCACAATGGCCTCAGGATAGCGCGGTTGCGCGATCGACGGCCGTCGGGTTCAATGACCGCGCGCCCCCAACGCCGGAATTTTCCGACAGCGCGCCGCGTCCGATCCCGATGGTCCCGACCTTTCCGGTGCCGCAATCTGACGCCACCTGCCGGAGCACAGCCATGATCGACCTCAACCATCTCGACGACCTCGCCCGCCGCCTCAGCGATCTGGTGCCGCCGGGCCTGCGCCAATCCCGCGACGAACTGCAGAGCACCTTCAAGAGCGCGCTGCAGGCCGGGCTGGGCAAGCTCGACCTGGTCACCCGCGAGGAATTCGAAGTGCAGCGCGCGGTGCTGCTGCGCACGCGCGAGAAGCTCGAAGCGCTGGAGCGCAGCGTCGCCGCGCTGGAAGCGGCACGCAGCGGGCCCTCGCCCAGCCCCACCGCCTGATCCACCCGCCACCATGAGCCTGGCGCTGGTGCACAGCCGTGCCCGCGCGGGGGTGCTTGCGCCTCCGGTTCGGGTCGAAGTCCATCTGTCCGGCGGCCTGCCGACCACGCAGATCGTCGGCCTGCCCGAGGCGGCGGTACGCGAGTCGCGCGACCGCGTCCGCGCCGCCCTGCTCTGCGCGCAGTACGAGTTCCCGGCACGGCGGATCACGGTCAACCTGGCCCCGGCCGACCTGCCCAAGGAGGGCGGCCGCTTCGACCTGCCGATCGCGCTGGGCATCCTCGCCGCGGCCGGCCAGCTCGACCCGCAGGTACTCGGCCAGTACGAATTCCTCGGCGAACTGGCCTTGACCGGCGAACTGCGTCCGGTCGACGGCGTCCTGCCGGCTGCACTGGCCGCCGCCCAGGCTGGGCGCACCCTGATCGTCCCGGCCGACAACGGCGCTGAGGCCGCACTGGCGCAACACGTGCAGGCCTACACCGCACGCACCCTGCTGGAAGTCTGCGGCCTGCTCAACGGCAGCAAGACCCTGCCCGCGGCCACCGCGCCGCCCACGGTTGCCGCGCCCTTTCCCGACCTGAGCGACGTGCGCGGCCAGGCGCAGGCGCGGCGCGCCCTGGAGATCGCCGCGGCCGGGCATCACCACCTGCTGCTGATCGGCAGCCCCGGCTGCGGCAAGACCCTGCTGGCCTCGCGCCTGCCCGGGATCCTGCCCGAGGCCAGCGAAGCCGAGGCCCTGGAGAGCGCGGCCATCGCTTCGGTCAGCGGCCGCGGCGTGGATCCGGCGCGCTGGCGGCAACGCCCCTACCGCGCACCGCACCACACCGCCAGCGCGGTGTCGCTGGTCGGCGGCGGCACTCATCCGCGCCCGGGCGAGATCTCGCTCGCGCACCACGGCGTGCTGTTCCTGGACGAACTTCCGGAGTGGAACCGGCATGCGCTGGAAGTGCTGCGCGAGCCGCTGGAATCGGGCCAGGTGACCGTGTCGCGCGCGGCGCGCAGCGCCGAGTTTCCCGCGCGCTTCCAACTGGTGGCGGCGATGAACCCCTGTCCGTGCGGCTGGGCCGGCGACCCCAGCGGCCGCTGCCGCTGCAGCGAGGACGCGGTACGGCGCTACCGCGCGCGCATCTCCGGCCCACTGCTGGACCGCATCGACCTGCACGTGGAAGTGCCGCGGCTGCCGCCACAGGCGCTGCGCGCCGATGCGCCGCCCGGCGAAGCCAGCGCCGTCGTGCGCGAGCGCGTGGAGCAGGCGCGGCAACGCCAGCAGGCCCGCGCCGGCCGGCCCAACGGCCAACTCGGCCACAGCGAAACCCTGCGCGACTGCCGCCTGCAACCGCGCGACGAGGCGCTGCTGGAACAGGCCATCGAGCGCCTGCGGCTATCGGCGCGCTCGCTGCATCGAATCCTGCGCGTGGCCCGCACCATCGCCGACCTGGACGCCAGCGAGCGCATCGCCACCGCGCACCTGACCGAGGCCATCGCGTACCGGCAACTGGATCGCGGGGAGGCGACGGCGAACGCCGTGGGTCCGACGCCACCCGGGGCACGCCGCCTGGCAGGGTGACGCCGAGCCGCAGCCGGCGTGCGCCGCATCCAGTCTGCACCCAGTCGTGCCCGCTGAGCGCAGCACTCTGCCGTACGCGCTCAGCTCCTCGCCGCAGCGTCCACCCACTCGGCGATCAAGGCATTGCATCGCCTCGCATGGGTAAAGGTCATGCCGTGCGACGCCCCGGCCAGCACCTCGTGGCGCGCCTGCGGCAGCCAGGCCGCCAACGCGGCGGCGTTGTCGCGGTACTGGGCCGAGCTGCGTTCGCCGGCGACCAGCAACACCGGCATCGCCAGGGCAGCGGCCTGCTCGGGCCGGTACGCCGGCAGCACGTCGGCAATCTGCGGCACCAGGGTCTGCGCGTTGTCGCGCACCATCTGCCGGAAGCTCGCGCTGCTGCGCGCCCAGGCGCCGGGCTGGCTGACCGAATCGACGAAGCATTCCAGGCCGGCCTCCACCTGGCCACCTTGCAGCAACGCGATCGCTTGCGCGCGGACCGCCTGAACGTCGGCCGGCAGGCCCTGCCGCTGCGGGCCACCCGGATCGAACAGGGTCAGGCTGGCGATGGCGTCCGGCCGCAACAGCGCCGCCTGCCAGGCGACGGCGGCGCCGCGGGAATGGCCGACCAGGTGCACCGGCCGCGCTTCCTCGGCGATGAAGGCGGCGAGCTGCTGCGCATGCCAGCGCCAGCCGAACGCATGCTGCGACGCCGACGGCAGCCGCGGGTAGTACTGGCCCAGGCTCAGCGCGCTGAGCTGGAAGCGGTCGGCCAGGCCGCGCAGTTGCGGCGCCCAGTAGCGGTAGTCGCACAGGGCCCCATGCACCAGCAGCACCGGCGCGCCCTCGCCCACCCGCAGATAGGCCAGCGCGTCGTCCGCGCCGAGCCGGCGGACGGCCGGCTTGGGCAGGGGCGTGCGCGAACTGCTCGTCGCGATCATGCGTGCGACACCGCGACTACCGCCAGCGACGCCGACAGCCAGCGGCCAACAACGCCATCGCCGCGCAAGCAACACGCCGTTTGCGTCGAAAGGGAAGTGGGGAAGCGCTCGGCATCCCGATACGATAGCCGTATCGCCCCGGCGCGGCGACACTGCAGCGATGCGGTGGCGATCGGCGGCACAGCATCGCGCTGGCCGCGCGGCACACGCGCCGGAACGGCGGCGGCAGCCTCCCACCCACAAGGTTGCCAGAGCACACTCCCGCATGAGGGCCTGTGCGACGCAGGGTCGCGCTGTGTCGCACCCTGCATGCATCAGGCAATCACACCTCCAGAATGTGGCGCGTCCGCGGCGCGACGGTGGCGAGGCGATGACCTTGATCTCACCGCAAGGGTGCTCCGCGCTTGCCACCATCGCACCGCGGACGCCGCTGCCTCCGCCTCAGGCGCATCACCCGCGCCGAGACGGTCGAACCCGGCCTGGCCTTTCCCCCGATCAGCCAGGCCGCAGGGACGCAGAGGCGGCAGCCGCCCCTGCGTCCCTCGCCACTCCGTCAGTCGACGAAGCTCAGCACCAGCGCGCGCACCTGCTGCACCGACACGCCCGCCTGCTGTTTCAGCGCGCCGAGCGCGTAGGCGCTGAGCGTTTCGCGGTCCATGCGTGCGGCCGAACGCGGCGCCACCACGTGGAGCGTGCCGTCTTCCAGCAGGGACAGGCGCAGCGTAGCGTTCTCGTCCGCATCGACGGCCACACTGGTCTGGGCGCTGGCGCGAACGTTCTGCTGCAGGTTCGGCGCGGTCGGCGCGCTGCCGTCCAGCGGGTGCAGCGCCAGGCTGCTGCCCAGGTCTTCCACCCGCAGGCGGCCAAGCGCACGGCCTTCGCCGTCGAACACCGTCAGCACCGCCACTTCAGGCTGCGCCAGGGTCTCGCCACCGGTAGCGAGGCTCACGCCGGCACCGTTGCGCAGCACCTGCTCCATCGCCACATCGCCCGGGGCACCGCCGCGCTGGCCGGCACCCTGGCTTGCGGCGCCAGCACCGCCCTGGGCATCGGCGACGTTGCCTGCGCCGTTGCCACCGGCATTGGCGCCCGCCGAGCCGGTGGCACCGTCGGCCGCGGTGGTCCCGGTGCCCGTGCCGATCGCAGCGCCGGTAGTGCCGCCGGCACCGCCCGAACCACCGACGCTACCGCCAAGGCCGCTACCGCTGCCACCGGCGCCGCCACCCGATGCCGTGCTGCCGGCGCCGGTCGGATCGAGCGAGGTTCCACCCAGCCGCGGTTGCGCCGATGCGCCCAGTTCCCCCATCGCGCCGGCCGCTGCCGAAATCGCACCCGCCGCCGTCAACGAATTGCCGTCGGCGGTGCCGCCCGGCTGCGTGCCGTTGCCCCCCATGCTCGGCTGCGAGACCGCGTCCACCGCGTTGCGGCCCGGCAGGTCCTCGATGCCGGCGACGGTCTGCTGACGCGCGTCGGTCAGGCGGTAGTTGCCCGCGTCGGCACCGCTCAGGGCCAGTGCGATCTGCACCGTCTTGCCCGCCGCGGCCGAGGCATTGTCGTACTGACCCCGACCCTGCAGCGCGACCTCGTCGCCAGCGACCACGCCACGCAGCGGCGGCATTACCAGCACCGCGTCGCTGCCGCCGTCGAAGCGCTTGTCCAGCACGGCCACATTGCCGACGGTCAATTCCTTCGCCGCCACGTCGCCGCGCGACTGCAGGCTGGTGTTGACCAGGCGATAGTTGCCGGCATCGCCACCGCGCAGGCCCGCGGTCACGTCCACGCGCTTGCCGGTGCCGGCGTTCTTGGTGTCGTAAAGGCCCTGCAAGATCAACGCCACGTCGTCCCCACCGACCGTGCCGACCAGGCCGCTGCTACCGACGGTGGCGGTCCGGTTGCCGTCGTACACCTTGGCGGTCACGCTCAGCGTGCCGGCGTCGATCGTCTTGGGCGTGATGTCGCCACTGGACTGCAGGCGCGTCGCGAGCAACTGGTAGTTGCCGGCGTCGCCACCGCGCAAGCCCGCGGTCACGTCCACCCGCTTGCCGATGCCGGCGTTCTTGTCGTCGTACTGGCCTTGCAGGACCAGCGCCACGTCGTCCCCGCTCAGCGTGCCGACCGGGCCGTTGCTGCCGACGCTGGCGGTGCGGTTGCCGTCGTACACCTTGGCCGTCACGCTCAGCGTGCCGGCGTCGATCGTCTTGGGCGTGATCGAGGCGGTACTGCCGCGCGGCGTCGAGGTGGCCACGTCCATGACGTAGTTGTCGGCATCGGTGCCGCCGAGTTGTGCGGCGACCACGACGCTCTTGTTGTCGCCGACGTTCTTGTCGACGAACGCAGCCTGGGTGGCGACGGACACATCGTCGCCGACGACGGCATTGCCGAGCGTGGCGTTGCGCACCTGCGCGCCGATCCCGCCGTCGTACACCTTGCCGGCGATGTCGACCGCCACCGTCAGCGTGCGCTTGGCGATGTCGGCATAGGCCGTGCTGTCGACCAGGTAGTTGCCTGCATCGCTGCCGCCGAGCGCGATGCCGGACACGGTGACCTGCTTGTTGACGCCGGCGCGCTTGTCGGCGAACACCGCGCCGGATGCACCGGCGAAGCGCACGTCGTCGCCGCTCACCACGCCGCTCAGGGCCGCCGACCCCAGGCTGGCGGTGGTGGTGCCGTCGTAGACCTTGCCCTGGATCGAGCCGGCCCCCAGCTGCAGCGTCTTCTGGCTGATCGTACCGATGTTGGCACTGGCGCTGGTGCTGGCCAGACCGTAGCCGTACACGCGCACCGCGCCGTTGCCGGCGTGGTCCACGCTCAGGCCGTCGACGGTGACCGCCTTGCCGTGGCCGACGTTCTTGCTGTCGTAGTGCGCGGCGGTGCCGGTGACGACGACCGTATCGCCGTCGATCGCACCGCTGCTGGCCGTGTAGCCGATCCCGCCCAGTGCGGCAGCGGCATTGCCGTCATAGGTCTTGCTGGCTGCGCCGGTGAGGGCGACGGCAACGGTCGGGGCGACGCGGTAAAGGAAACCGCTGCCCGCATCCAGCACGGTGCTGCCGGTGCCGGCGTTGTACTGCTTGAACTGCGGCGCCAGACCGCCGCGGGTGTCATTGAGCGGCGAGGTGGAATACACCAGCCAGCGGCCGTTGCCGGTGCTCACCGCGCTGCTGCCTGCCTGATTGATGAAGTTGCGGCCGGCCGCCAGCAGCACGCCGGTCTGTCGCTGCGCGGCATTGCCCGCGCTCACCGCCTGTTGCAGCGTCAGGTCCGCGCTGGCGCCGGTCAGGCGCACGTCCACCGCGCCGGTGGAGGCGATGCCGGCGAGGCCATCGACACTGCCGACCAGCAGGTTGCCGTTGTTGCGGAAAGTCAGGTCGCCGCTCTGCGCCGCGATCGCGTTCACCAGGGTACTGGCGGAGGTCAGCGACACCGCGCCGCTGGAGCGCAGCGCCAGTGCCGCGGCGGTCAACGCGCCGCTGCCCTGGATGCCGGTACCGGCCACGTCGTTGAGCGACAGCGTCTGCGCGGCGCTGATCCCGTGGTTCAGGCTCAGGCCGCCCTGCGCGGCGCTGAGATAGAGGCTGCCGCCGCTCACGCCGACATCGCCGGTCTGCTGCAAACGACGCGCCTGCACCTGCATGCGGTTGCCAACGGCGACGTTGAACGCCCCCATCGTCACGTCATTGCCCGACGCATCCACACGCAACGTGCTCACGCCGTTGAAGCGCGACAGCATGCTGCCGCTCAAGACAGTGCTGCTGCCGCCGAACGCGAACGGGTTGCCGCCGGACAGGGCGAAGGCCACGGTGGCTGCCGTCTGATTGCTCAGCGTGGTGCTGGCCGCATCGAAACCGGTGCCGGCAGTGGCGGCGAGGGTGGCGGCGCTGTTGTTGAAGTTGATCGCGCTGTTCAGGCCCAAGGTTCCTGTCGCGTTCAACCCCACCGTCCCGGTGGTGCCGGCGCGCACATTCAAGCCGGTCAGTGTGTCGGCGAGACCCAGGCCCCAAGTGGCGCTGGAACTGGCGATCTGGGTGGCGCCGCCCACGTCCAGCCCCAGCGTGGTGAAGTTGAAGGTACTGTCGCTGAGGGTGGCGCCAGCGCCGGCGGTGACCGCCAGTTTGGCCGCAGATACGCCGCCGTTGACTCCCAAGACGCGTTGGCCGCTCTTCAGGCTCACGGTGCTGGCGCCAGTGACGATGTCGCTGTCGAACACCAGGTCGCCGCCGTCGCTGCGGCCCACTTCCAGCGTGGCCGCGTTGACCTGGCCGATCGTCGCGTTGCTGAGCCCGGTGCCCAGATGCAGGGCGTTGGCCGCGGTCATCTGCCGGATCGTGACCTTGCCGTTGCCGCCGTTGGCGGTGACATGCTGGCTGAGGTTGATGGTGTCGCCGGTCAGGATCACGTCGCCGGTGCTGTTGCTGAGGCTGCCGGCGGTGATGTCCAGGGTCTTGTCGAGCAACTCGAAGCTGCCGCTGGCGTTGAAGTTGTAGTTGCCGGAGACGCTGATGGTGCCCGTGCCATCGGCGCGGCCGATGGTCAGGTTGCGGATGCCCGGCAACTTGTTCAGCGTCGCCGCCGAGGCGAAGCCGTTGGCGTCGCCCAGCACCATGTTGACCGAAGGATCGTACGGCTCCAGGCGCATCGACGCCGTGCTGAGGTTGTTGAGGGTCGACGAGCCCCAGTCGATCTTGTTGGCGCGCAGCACCAGCACGCCGCTGCCGGTATCGAGATTGACCGGTACGTTGCCGAACACGATGTTGCCGTTGGTGTAGATGCTCGCGTTGCCCTTCATGGTGAACGCGGTATCGATGTTGAAGTCGCCACTGGCGTCGATCAGGCCGTTGAGGATCTTCTCGCCGCTGGTGTAGCTGCCATCGGCCTTGAACAGCACGCGCCCGGCGCCGAGGGTCATGTTGGAGTTCAGCGTCACCGCGCCCTGCCCGGTGGACAGGTACACGTTGCCGCCATTGCTGAAGATCGGCGAGTTCAGGGTCAGGTCGCCGCCGCCCATGTTGTCGGAGTCGCCCCAGATGCGCACGTAGCCGCCATTGGTGGTCAGCGCGCCGCTGACCGAGATGCCGTCGGCGCCGTACAGGGTGATCGAGCCGGCGCCCGGGGTACCGTTGCCGTTCTGGGTGACGTCGTGGGTCGGCAGCGTGCCGGGATTGGTGCCGGGGCCATGTGCGATCAGGTTGCCGATGCTGCTCAGGAAGCCGGTGTTGGTGCGTCCGCTCTGCATGTAGATGCTGCCGGTCCCGAACACTTCCACCGTATTGGTCGGATTGGCGAAGCTGATGGTGCCGTTGGTGTTCTCCAGACGCAGGCTGACATTGTTGGCCATGCTCAGGCGGCCGTTGCCGCCGTTCAGCGACAGGTCGCCGAAGGTGATGCCATTGTCGGCCACCAGCATCACGTTGGCGTTCTGCGCCTGCAGGTCCCGCACGTATACCGTGCTTCCGCCCAGGGAACCGATGCCGGTGCCGCCGCCTTGGATGCTGATGGTGTCCGGATCCAGCAGCAGGTCGCCCATCGCGCCGTTGGCCGCGCTGGCATCGGTGCGGCCGCTGTAGGCGAGTTGCTGCTTGCCGGAGACTTCGGCGCGGCCGCCGTTGCCGCCTTGCGCGCCACCGCGCACGGCGATGCTGCCGGCGAACCGGGTGTCGCCGTCGGACCAGACCACCGCTTCGCCGCCGTTGCCGCTGCTGCCGGCGCTGGCGTCGAGCGCGACGCTGGCATCGGTCTCCACGTGGGTGGCGTTACGCAACGCCGGATCGTGCCCCTGCCAACCGCCGCCGACGTGGATGGCGCCACCGCCGGTCGCGCCGCTGGCATCCAGGCGCGCGCCGCCGTCCAGGCGTAGCTGTTGGCCGAGCACGTCGATGCGGCCGCCCTGGCCGGTCGCCGAACTGGCGTCGAGGCGGCCGCTGACGTGGACCTGGCCGGCGTCGCCGCCGTCGAGCAGGATGCGACCGCCATGCGCGCCCAGCGAGGTCGCTTCGACCACGCCATCCATGTTGATGACGCTGGAGCGCAGCGCGCTGGCGCCGGCGGCGCTGAGCACCACGTTGTTGCCGCGGATGGTGCCGCTCTGCGCCAGTTCCGCCTTCAGCGCGTCCTGGGCGACCGCCAGCGACAGCAGGCCGTCGCTGCCGAAGTCCACCGCAACGCGATCGCCTGCGGCCAGGCCGACCTGGCCCGCCGCGATGCTGCCGGTGTTGCTCACCGCCGGCGCCAGCAATGCCACCACGCCGCCGTTGGCGCGGATCGCGCCGTCGTTGCGCACCGCGCCGGCCGCACCGCTGGCGACGAAGCGCGCGTGTCCGCCCAGGAAGTCGCTGTCGCTGATGCCAAGCGAGCTGACCAGCAGCCCGCCCACGTCCACCTGCGCGCCCTTGCCGAAGTACACGCCGTTGGGATTGACCAGCCAGACCTGGCCGTTGCCGCTCAGTTCGCCCAGCACCTGGCTGGGCGTGCCACCGAGCACGCGGTTCAGCGCGATGGCGGTGCTGTCGGGCTGCTCGAAGCGCACGCTGGCCTGGTTGCCGATGTCGAAGCTGTTCCAGTTCAGGATCAGCCGCTGGCTGTCCTGATGCACGGTCAGGTTGGCGCCGTGCTGGTCCAGGTGCGCATTGCCGGCGGCGATCTGCGCGCCGTCGGGCAATGCGCCAGGATCCACGGCATAGGCCGACAGCGGCACGCTGCCGATGGCGATCGCGGCGGCGGCAGCGCGCACCACGGTGCCGCTGCGCTTGCCGCGGCGGCGGGAAATCTCGGCGGCGACCACGTAGGCGCCACGCAATTCGTCCCAGATCAAACGGTAGATGTGATTCATGCGAATCGTCCTCAGAAGGCGTGGAGTGGCGGCGTCAGAAGCGCAGGCTGGCCTGCAGCCACAGGTAGTGGTCGTCGCGCAGGCCGTCGGCGTTCAGGCCGGCGGCGCTGCGGCCGGGGTTGTCGCCCAGCCGGTGCGCCCAGGCACCGCGCAGCGACCAGCGCTCGCCTTGCAGGTTCAGGCCGATACCAGCGCTTGACAGGTCGTACGCATTGCCCGACCACGGCATCACCGACCCTGCCCACGGATCGATGTGCTGGCGCACGTGGCCGTGATCGGCGAACAACAGCGCCTGCGCACGCACGTGCCTGGCGACGAGGAAATCGCGGCGCAGCTCGGCATTGACCAGCCAGCCGTTGTCGCCGCTGCCTTCGCCGACCGCATGCCCGCGCACCCCGGACGGGCCGCCGAGCAGGAACTTCTCCGATGAATCCAGGTTCTTGCTGGCGAACTGGCCATTGGCACCCACGTACAGACCCCAGTTGCTCAAGCCGCCCAGGCTCTGATTGCGCTCCACGCGCCAGACCAGCTTGTTGTAGCTGCCGCGGGTGCGCGCGCTCAGCCCGTCGGCGATGCGGTCGGCCGCGTTGTCCAGCTCCACACGGCCGGCGACCCAGCCCAGGCTGGCGCCGAAGTAACCGCCGCCCCACCAACCGTCCCAGGCGTTGCCGCTGAGCATGGTGGTGAGCCGGTCCAGATTGCGCTCGCGCAGGACCTGGCCCAGCGCCTTGTCGACCAGCTCGCGACGCTCCGCGTCCATGCTGATCCACAGGCTGCGCTTGCGCGTGCGCAACAGCGGATAGCTGAGGCCGGCGCTGACGGTACGCGCGCTGCCGCGCAGGTCCAGCGGCTTGAACTCGGCGCCAACCGCGTAGTGCATCGACGAGGCGGCGACGTTGGCGCGCAGACCCGACGGGGTCAGGCCGATGGCGTAGTTCAGACCCAGCAGATCACTGCCGCTGCTGTGGCTGAGGTTCACGCCGAGCAGGTCCTCGTGCTCGAACGGCCGATTCACCGCGCCCCAGGCGCTGCTGCGCCACGCGCCGGTGTAGCGGTTGGCGAAGTTGTCCACGCTCGCGCCGCCGATCCACGCCGGCGCACTATCGGCACGGATCAGCAGGCGGCTGCTGCCGGGCTCGGCGCCCTTTTCCAGCGTCGCACGCGCGCTCACGCCTGGCACGTCGTTGATCAACAGCAGCGCGCGCTCCAACTGGTCGTTGCGCACAGGCCCTTCGGGCAAGGCCGCATCGGCGATGCCTGTCGCGCGGGCGCGCAGCGCGGCATCGTCGGACAGCACCTGCACGCGGCCGGGCGCGTTCTGCAGACGCCCGATCATGATCGCGATCTCCAGCTCGCCGTTGCTCAGGTCCTGCCGCGGCAGATAGGCGCGCGCCAGCAGATAGCCCTGCGCCTGCAGCGCGGCACTGACCCGCTGCGCCAGCGCCTGCAACTGCGCGTGGGTCAGCGACTTGCCCAGCGCATCGGCAACCACCGCCTGCAACGCCTGCGTGTCGATCGCGCCCTCGGCTCCGCTGAAGCGGACGCGGTCGATGCGTGCGCTGAAGCCGCCATCCGGCGCATCGGGCAACGGCGCCTGCAGCAACGCGGCCGCATCGTCGGCCGGCGGCTGCAGCCGTTCCTGGCGCTGCTGCTGGTTGAGCAGCGAACCCGCGTCCGGCGGCGCTGTCTGCGCAAGAGCCAAATTGACAGCGAGTGGCAACGAGCCGAGGCCAAGAAGCTTGGCCAGCCGCGTGGTATTCATGCAATGTCCCCGTGTGGTGCGCAGAACGCGCCCTTGTTGATCGGCGCCATTCTGGAGATCACGAGGGTGTGAAAACTTACGAGTTCTGACACGCCCGCGTAACGTCAGAAGACCGCATACGCATCCCGCTCGCGCCGCAGAATTGCAGGCCTTTTCGGCGGTTTTTTGGCGCACTCAAACGGTCAGCGGCCGGCACGTCACCGTCATCGGCGGCGGAATTCTGACGCGCATCGCCGGCGCCACAGCGTGCGCGCACTCGATTGCGCAAGATCGCCATCGCACGCTCGCCTTACGGTGTGGCGCAGTCACTCCACGCGCACGGGCTCGGTCGTCAGGTAGCCGCGCGCGTGCTCGGTGCGGATCGGCAGTTCTTGGCGGCAGGCGTCGCGGCAGCGCCGACGCAGCCGGCTGATCAAGGTGTCGAGGCGACGCTGGTCGAAGGACATCCAGTCCCAGCCCAGCGCCTCGGCCACCTCACGGCGCCCGGTCATCTCGCCGGCGCGCACGGCCAGCACCCGCAACAGCGCGAACTCGCGCGCGCTCAGTTCCAGACGCGCATCCTCCGGCGTGTACAGGCAGCATTCGCTGGCGACCAGACGCCAGCCGCGCGGCAGCCGCCGCAACAGCGCACGCACGTGCGCCGCCAGTTCCGCCAGGCGCACCGGCTTGACCAGATAGTGGTCGGCCCCGTTCTCCAGGCCGTGGATGCGGTCCTCGCTAGCACCGCGTGCGGTCAACATGATGATGCCGACGCCCGGGGAGGCGCTGCGCAGGCGCTCCACGATCTCCAGGCCATCGGCATCGGGGAGCCCGCGATCGAGGATCACCACGTCGAAGCGCAGCCCGGCACTTGCGGCGAAGAAGGCCGCGGCCGAGCCAGCGGATACCACGCGGTGTCCGGCGCCGACCAGATAACTCTGCAGTTCCTCGCACAGATCCACTTCGTCTTCGAGCAGACCGATCAATGCCATGTCAGCGTGCCTCCCCGGCGCGGCGGCGGCGCGCGACGCCATGCCGTGCGCCGCATGTGCGGTGCGTGCGCATGCTCACCGCCCCTCCGCGGCGACGGCCTGGGGCAGGCGCAGGCTGAAGGTCGCGCCGCGGCCGTCGCTGTCCAGGGTCAATTCGCCGCCCAATCGCAGGGCGATGCGCTTGACCAGGTACAGCCCCAGCCCCGCGCCGGCAGTGCCGCCGCTGCCGCTGCCGCGCGCGAACTTGCGGAAGATCCCGGTGTGCTCGTGCTGCGGAATGCCGGGACCCTGATCGGCGACGCCGAGGATCAGGGTCTGCGCCTGCGCCGTGGCCGTCAGCCGTACCGGTTGTCCCGGCCCGGAGTACTTCAGGGCGTTGCCCAACAGATTGTCCAGGGCGATCCGCAGCAGGCCGCGGTCGCAATCCACCCGCAGCGGCGCCTGCGCCAGTTCGACCCGCACGCGCTCGCGTGACGGATCGAGCGCGTCCAGCACCTCGTCGATGAGCGCGGGCAACGCAAACACCTCGCGCTTGAGCGCGCCTTCGTCCGAGAGCACCTGTTCATCGTCGAGGAAACGTTCGATCAACTCGGACATGCGCTCCACCGATCGCTGGATCTTCTCGATGCGGCGGCGTCCTGCCGGCTGCAGCGCGGTCTCCGTGTCCTGCAGCATCTGGCCACTGGCATGGATGATCGACAAGGGCGTGCGGAACTCGTGCGACAGCAACGTCACGAATTCGCGCTGCTCCTCGCGCAGCCGCTGCTCGGCGACCAGTGCCTGCCGCAATTGCGTCTTGCTCTCGCGCAGGCGCTGCTCGGTGGCCTGGCGCTGCACGATTTCCTCGGCCAGTTCGCGGGTGCGTTCGCGCACCTTGTGCTCCAGCGATGCCTCGGACTGCTGCGAGAGTTCCAGCGCCAGGGCCAATGCATCTTGGCGCTGCTTCTCCAGCG
This sequence comes from Xanthomonas sp. LMG 12462, assembly GCF_009192885.1. Taxonomy (NCBI): domain Bacteria; kingdom Pseudomonadati; phylum Pseudomonadota; class Gammaproteobacteria; order Lysobacterales; family Lysobacteraceae; genus Xanthomonas; species Xanthomonas sp. LMG 12462. The sequence goes on from NZ_NMPP01000017.1 coordinate 45,200, forward strand.
CGTAGAAGCGTTGCGCGAAACTGAAGGTCAGCAACAGCAGGTGCAGGGTCAGGCCCACCGCCAGCGGCGCGCCATTGCGCAGCCACGGCGTGTTCGGCAGCAGGCCAAGGTTGATCAGGAAGCCGCGGAAGAATGCGATGTACAGCACCAGGAACGCCACCAGGTACAGCTTGGCCATGGCCTGGCCGCGCCAGCTCAGGTAAGCCGCCACCAGCAGCAGCAACGGTACGCTGACCAGGCTCAGCCCCTGCACGAACGGCATCACCGTGCCGAACCTGCCAAGCAGGAATCCGCTGCAGGCGACGCCGATCGCCAGCCACACGAAGGTTTCGTAGGCGCGCGACAGCCGCGGGAAATGCGTGTGCAAAGCCATCAACCGCACGCTGAAGGACACGGCGATGGCCACGCTGAGCGCCAGCACCACGCCGAGTACGGTGTCGCCGCCATCGTGCGTGTCCAGACGAAAGAACGGGCCGACCAGGCCCCGGGTCTTGTACACGCTGTAGCCGCTGGTGGCGATGTAGGCGACATACCAGCGCACCGGCCCCACGCCGCTGCGTCGCCAGATGAAGGCGCCGGCCATGCACAACGCGAGGATGAAGCCCAGGAAGATGCTGTCCTGGCTGGCGGACAAGGCCTCGTGGGCGAGCAGCGCCTGCGGCTCCCACAGCTTCAGCGCCACCGTCATCGCGTTGCGCTCGGTCAGGCGCAGGTAGACCTCCGGATAGCGTCCATCCGGCGCTTCCAACTGGAACACCGGCGTCCGCAGCAGGTAGGGGTACTCGCGCCGCGACACGTCCTCGCCGCGGCGCAGTTCGCGGAAGCCACCGCCCGGCTGCGGCACGTATAGACGCACGGTATCGGCCAGCGGCGCGTCCACCTGCAACATCAGCACCCGAGGCAGGCCGGCCATGCGATCCAGGCGCAAGCGCAGCCAGACCGCATCAGGGATGTAGCCGAGACTGAACTCCGGCGACGCAGGCTGCAGGTCGCCGCGCGCCGCCACCGCGTGCACGTCGAGCGTGCCGGCACGGTCGCGCAGCATCTGTACGTGCCCGTCCAGGGCAATGGAGCGGCGGCCCTGCTCGGAGACCGACTGGATCCCGCCGCACCCGCCAAGCAACAGGACGATCAGGAGCAACAGGGGCGTGAGCGTCGAGCGGCGGCGCATGAAGAACCCGGCGTTGTATCCGAACGTGTGCGTATGCAGGTGGCGGGCGTCACTGAAAGCACTGCGAGCGGCATCCCCATGCCGGCCCTGTGGCGGACACTACCCTGGCCGCTTCGAAATTCTACACAGGGAGACATGTAATGTGAAATTCATCAACCTATGACGTTGCGCAACACCTCGTTCCGTGCGTTCCGGCGCACGTCCCGTCTCCGAACACGCACGCACCCATGCCAGTACCGCAGCCAGTACCACGCCTGGCGCCCTGCTCGGACACCGCGCAGACGGCTCCAGCAGAGCACGCCGCGTACCATGCTTCTGGGAGCGGACGGGACGCTGACCAAGCGCTGGGACAAGGCCGGGGTCGCGCGGGCATGACGCATCGGCGCCACAGCGCCCGACAGCGAGCAACGCGTGCGTTCGCACGGCCGCAGGGCGGCGGAAGCGAAAGAGGAGAGAGGAGCCTGCGCAGATGGCGGACAGGACGCGGGCGATGCCAGACAGGATCGGCATGCACGGCGGGGGATGGCGCGCCCGGAGGGATTCGAACCCCCGACCAATGGCTTCGGAAGCCACTACTCTATCCGGCTGAGCTACGGGCGCAACGGACGCGCATTCTAACGGCATTCGTGGTCCGCGTCTCCCCCATTCGCACGGCCCGGCGACGGCGCGCGTGTCATGGGCATGCGGCCGCCGCCGTCCGCTCACCGGCACCGTGCGTCGACATGCGGCGCGGCGCGGCCGGCACGGCGGCCACCTCGCCGTGGACGCCTGGCGCCCGTCCGCGTCCTGCGGCGCTCGGCCAACCAACGCAGGACACGGCGCATCCACCTCCGCGACGCGCCGCCGGCACCACGCGGCTGCTACCCTTGCGCGATGGGTTACGAACGCTACGAAACGCCTGCCGCGCTGCCGCCGCGCGCGCGCCTGGGCCAGTATTGGAAACTGCTGCGCGGCGACCGGCCGATCGGCGTGCTGCTGCTGCTGTGGCCGACCTGGTGGGCGCTATGGCTGGCCGCCGATGGGATACCGCCGCTGTGGACCTTGTTCGTGTTCACCGCCGGGGTGTGGCTGACCCGCTCGGCCGGCTGCGTGATCAACGACTACGCCGACCGCTGGCTGGACCCGCAGGTCGAGCGCACCCGCAGCCGGCCGCTGGCCACCGGCGCGGTCAGCGGCCGCGAAGCGCTGGCGGTGTTCGCGGTACTGATGCTGGTCGCGTTCGCGCTGGTGCTGACCATGAACGCGCTGACCATCGGCCTGAGCGTGGTCGGGCTGTTCCTGGCCGCCAGCTATCCCTACCTGAAGCGCTACACCTACCTGCCGCAGGTCTACCTGGGCATGGCCTTCGGCTGGGGCATTCCGATGGCCTTCGCCGCGGTGCGCGGCGAGGTGCCGGCGCTGGGCTGGCTGCTGTACGCGGTCAATATCCTGTGGGCCACCGCCTACGACACCTGGTATGCGATGGTCGATCGCGAGGACGACCTGCGCGCCGGCTCCAAGTCCACCGCCATCCTGTTCGGCGAACTCGACCTGGTCATCCAGGGCGTGCTGTACGCGCTGATGTTCGTCGCTCTCGCCTTCGTCGGGCATCGCGCGGACCTGGGCGTGTGGTACTGGGCCGGGCTGGGCGTGGCGGCGTTGCTGGTCGTCGTCGAATTCCGCATGGCCCGGCACCGCGAACGCGCGGCGTGCTTCCGCGCCTTCCTGCACAACAACTGGGTCGGCCTGGCCATCTTCGCCGGCATTGCCGCGGCGCTGGCACTGCGCGCCGGCTGACACCGACGCGGTTCGGCAGCCCGCTTCGGCGGCGCGCAACAACACCCTGGCCACAGCCACGCGATAGCCACGGGTCCGCACGCGGTGCAGGCGCAGCCGGTGCAGCGCTCACGGCACCCGCGCCACCACCCAGGCATCGACCCGTTCGACGCCGGCACGGCGCAGTGCCTTTGCCGCGGCGTGGAGGGTCGCGCCGGTGGTCATCACGTCGTCGATCAGCGCCACATGTGCAGGTAATGCCGCCGAATCCGGCACCGCGAACGCACCACGCAGGTTGCGCCGGCGTGCGCGCGCATCCAGTTCGGATTGCGCCGCGGTCGCCCGCACCCGCTGCAATTCCAGGCACAGCGGCAGTGCCAGCGCGCGCGCCAGTGGCCGCGCCAGTTCCAGCGCCTGGTCGTAACCGCGCTGGCGCAGCCGCGCCGGATGCAGCGGCACCGGCAGCAGCGCCTGCGGCTGCGGCAAGGCCGCGCAGCGTGCCTGCAGCAGCGCGGCGAGTAGGCGCCCGGCGGCCAGGTCCTGATGGAACTTGAAGCGGCGCAACAGGCCATCGACCGGCGCGGCGTACACGCAGGCGCTGGCCACCCGCTCCAGCGGCGGCGGCCGGCGTTGGCACGCGCCGCAGACCTGCTCGGCATCCAGCGCCGGCAACGGCAGCGCACAGCGGCAGCAGGCCGCCGCATTCCAGGGCACATCGTCGCGACAGGCGGCACACAGGTCCAGGCCCGGCGCGCCTGGCTCCCCGCACACCAGGCAGCGTTCCGGCAGCAGGCGGCGCTGCAACCAGCGCCAACCGCCGTCAACCAAACCAGCCATCGTGAAGTTGACAGGACGTTGCATGCTTACCAGACTGCCCGCTTTCCCAGCCGCTGACCGTCAGGAAACCCCCATGTCCGCTGTCGTCCGACACGACTGGCAACGCCAGGAATTGCTCGCCCTGTTCGACCTGCCGTTCCCGGAACTGCTGCACCGCGCCGGCGCCGTGCACCGCGAACACTTCGATCCGGCGCAGGTGCAGGTGTCCACGCTGCTGTCGGTGAAGACCGGCGGTTGCCCGGAAGACTGCGCGTACTGCCCGCAGGCGCAGCGCTACGCCACCGGCGTGGAGGTGCAGAAGCTGATGAGCACCGAGGCGGTGCTGGACAAGGCGCGCCAGGCCAAGGCCGCCGGCGCCTCGCGGTTCTGCATGGGCGCGGCCTGGCGCTCGCCCAAGGACCGCGACATCCCGAAGGTGGCGGAGATGATTCGCGAGGTGAAGGCGCTGGGCCTGGAGACCTGCGCCACCCTGGGCATGCTCGACGGCACCCAGGCGCAGGCGCTGAAGGCGGCCGGGCTGGACTACTACAACCACAATCTGGACACCGCGCCGGATTTCTACGACTCGATCATCCACACCCGCCAGTACCAGGACCGCCTGGACACGCTGACCCACGTGCGCGACGCCGGCCTGAAGACCTGCTGCGGCGGCATCGTCGGCATGGGCGAGTCGCGCGACCAGCGCGCCGGCCTGCTGCAGGCGCTGGCCAACCTGCCGGTGCATCCGGACTCGGTGCCGATCAACCGCCTGGTGCAGGTGGCCGGCACCCCGCTGCACGGCACGGTCGAGCTGGATCCGTTCGAGTTCGTGCGCACGATCGCCGTCGCCCGCATCGCGATGCCGCGGGCGATGGTGCGGCTGTCGGCCGGGCGCGAGAGCATGAGCGACGAACTGCAGGCGCTGTGCTTCTGCGCCGGCGCCAACTCGATCTTCTATGGCGAGAAGCTGCTGACCACCGGCAACCCGGACACCGAGCGCGACCAGGCGCTGTTCGCGCGGCTGGGGCTGCGGCCGATGCAGGTGATGGTGGATGCCGACGCGCACGACCATCCCGGCACCGTGCACGCGGACATCACCGCCCAGCCCACACCGGCGATCGCCGCCGCGCTGGTCTGAGCCTGGGGCGTCCGTCCGCCGATCCGGCCGTCCATCGCCGGCGGCGCCCGGCCCGGCCGGGGACGCGCTACGCTAGCCCGCCAGATGCCCGTCCCGCGCCCATGGCCCGTCCCGACCTGCACGACCGCATCCAGTCCGCGCGCGCCTTGCGCGAAGCGCAGGGGCGCCTGCGCGTGCGCCGCAGCGTCGGCCGCCGCGACGGCGTGCGCCTGGAAGTGGACGGCCGCTGGCTGACCGGCTTCTGCAGCAACGACTATCTGGGCCTGGCGCAGCAGTTCGAAGTGGTCGCCGCCCTGCAGGACGCCGCCGCGCGCGAGGGCGCCGGCGCCACCGCCTCGCACCTGGTGTGCGGCCACCACGCGCTGCACGAGGCGCTGGAACGCGAGATCGCCGACTGGCTCGGCTATCCGCAGGCGCTGCTGTTCGGCAGCGGCTTCATCGCCAACCTGGCGGTGCAGCAGGCGCTGCTGAGCGAGGAAGAGGACGTGTGCGTGCAGGACCGGCTCAACCACGCCAGCCTGCTCGACGCCAGCCGCCTGGCCGGCTGCCGCCTGCGTCGCTACCCGCACCTGGATGCCGAAGGCGCGATGCGCCAGCTCAAGCACGCCGCCGACGGTGCGGCGATGCTGGCCACCGATGGCGTGTTCAGCATGGACGGCGACGTCGCCCCGCTGCGCTCGCTGGCGCTGGTGGCGCGCACGCAACAGGCGCTGCTGTACGTGGACGACGCGCACGGCGTCGGCGTGGTCGGCCCGCAGGGGCGCGGCAGCGTCGCCGAGGCCGGGCTGGGTGTCGACGACGTTCCGCTGCAACTGGTGACCCTGGGCAAGGCACTGGGCGGCTACGGCGCCGCAGTGGTCGGCGATACCCCGCTGATCCGGCATCTGGCCGAAACCGCGCGGCCGTATCTGTACACCACCGCGCTACCGCCGGCGCAGGCCGCGGCCTCGCTGGCGGCGGTCAAGCTGGCGCGGCGCGACCAGTGGCGGCGCGAGCGGCTGGTCGAACTGATCGCCCTGTTCCGCGGCGGCGCGCGCCGTCACGGCCTGGAACTGATGGCCTCGGACACGCCGATCCAGCCGCTGCTGTGCGGCGAGGAGCGCACCGCGCTGGCGTGGTCGGCAGCGCTGGAACAGGCAGGCTACCTGGTCTCGGCGATCCGTCCGCCGACCGTGCCGGAAGGCAAGTCGCGGCTGCGCGTGACCCTGTCGGCGCTGCACACCCCGGCGCAGGTGCAGGCGCTGCTGGACGCGCTGGCGCTGGCACGCGATCGCGTGGCCGCGCATCCGCCCGGCGTGCCGGCGTGAGCGCGACCGACCTCGCCGCGCGACGCGCGGTGTGGGACGCGCTGGCCGAGCTGTACCTGGACGATGCGGTCGACGCGCGGCATGCGCAGATCGCCGCGGTACTCGCCGCCTCGCCGTTCGCCACCGATACGCTGTGGCAGATGCTGCGCGAGGACGTGCATCCGCGGCTGGCGCCGAACCTGCTGACCACGGCCGGCGCCTGGCAGGTCATCGACGGCGACTGGCTGAGCGCGGCGATCCAGCAGCGCCGTGGTGCGCATCGCGTGTCCGCCTGGCGCACCCGCGACTATCCGCGCCAACAGTGGCGCCTGCTGCTGCCGCAGGTGCTGGCGCAGCGCGCGGCGCACTGACGCGGCAGCCGACGCTGCCTTTCCTGTTCTTTCGCAACGACGACAACGATGCATATCGACACCCTGGGGCAGGGCCCCGATCTGGTCCTGCTGCACGGCTGGGCGTTGAACGGCGGCATCTTCGCGCCCTTGGTCGAGCGCCTGTCGGCGCAGTACCGCCTGCATCTGGTGGACCTGCCCGGGCACGGCCACAGCCGGGGCGACGACACGCCGCTGGCATTGCCGCACGTGGTCAGCGCAATCGCCGCGGCCACGCCGCCGGCCGTGTGGCTGGGCTGGTCGCTGGGCGGACTGTTCGCGTTGCACGCCGCCGCCACGCAACCGCAGGTGCGCGGGCTGGCGATGCTCGCGGCGACGCCGCGCTTCGTACGCGGCAGCGACTGGCCGCACGCGGTGGAGCCGCAGGTGTTCGAACAGTTCGGCCGCGATCTGGCCGAGGACTATCGCGGCACCCTCGAGCGCTTCCTGGCGCTGGATACGCTCGGCTCGGCGCACGCGCGCGCCGAACTGCGCACCCTGCGCGAAGCGCTCGACGCCCGCGGCGCGCCCGACCCGCACGTGCTGCAGGACGGCCTGACCCTGCTGGAACGCACCGACCTGCGCCGCGCCCTGCCCGGCCTGCGCGTGCCCAGCCTGTGGATCGGCGGCCAGCGCGACCGCCTGGTCCCACCCGCAGGCATGGAGGCCGCCGCGGCGCTGGCGCCGAACGCGCGCGCACTGATCGTCGCCGGCGGCGGCCACGCCCCGTTTCTCGGCCATGCCGATACGGTCGCCGAGGCGCTGCGTGGATTTATGGCGACGCTGGACTAGCGGCGTCGCGAAGCGCGTTCCACGGTGCTGTCGTAGGAGCGGCTTCAGCCGCGACACGCCTGCTGCATCAGGTCGCGGCTAAAGCCGCTCCTACAGGCGTTTGCGACGAGCCCGCCGGGTGCACTGTGGGAGGGACTTCAGTCCCGACGCATTGCGCCATCGGAAAGCGCACACCGTCTCGCGCGTCGCGCGCTGCATGACAGTTGACTCCCACACTGCATCAGGCGACCCGCACCGACGTCAGAAAGACGCAAGCGGCTCCGCCGTGGGACTCAACTGTCGTGCCGCCACGACAAGCGAAGACGAAAGCCGACCGACACCCTCCGTCGTCGGGACTGAAGTCCCTCCCACAAGGATGCCCGGCTCATCCTGTGGGAGCTACTTCAGTCGCGACGCATGGCAATCGAACGCAGCGCAGCGACGTCGCACCAACACGTGTCTTGCGTGCTCGACTGTCTTGCAGTCGCGATGTGACGAAGCCCAAAGATGGCCGACACCCTCCGTCGTCGGGACTGAAGTCCCTCCCACGAGGATGCCCGGCCCATCCCCGTGGGAGCCACTCCGGTCGCCACGCATGGCAGCCGAACGCAGCGCAACGAAGTCGCTCCAGCACATGTCCTGGGCGCTCAACTGTCCTGCAGTCGCGGTGTGACGCTGGCCGCCACAGCGCCGATGTCCGATCATCGCGACTCCTTCGAACCGGAGTGCAAGCATGGACCTGGGAATCGCCGGCAAGTGGGCACTGGTCTGCGCCGCGAGCAAGGGGCTGGGACTGGGCTGCGCGCAGGCGCTGGCCCGCGAAGGCGTGCATGTGACGATCGTGGCGCGCGGCCAGGCCGGGCTGGAGGCGGCCGTGGCGCAACTGCGCGCGCTCGACGGCGGTGGCGAGGTGGTCGCGGTGGCGGCGGACATCGCCACCGAGGCCGGACGCGCCGCCGCGCTGGCCGCCTGCCCGCAGGTCGACATCCTGATCAACAACGCCGGCGGGCCGCCGCCGGGCGATTTCCGCGACTGGGAACGCGAGGACTGGCTGCGCGCGCTCGACGCCAACATGCTGGCGCCGATCGCGTTGATCCGCGCCACCGTCGATGCGATGCAGGCGCGCGGCTTCGGCCGCATCGTCAACATCACCTCGGCCGCGGTGAAGGCGCCGATCGACAGCCTGGGGCTGTCCAACGGCGCGCGCGCCGGCCTCACCGGCTTCGTCGCTGGGCTGGCGCGGCGCACGGTGGCGCACAACGTCACCATCAACAACCTGCTGCCGGGGCAATTCGACACCGACCGCCTGCGCGGCAACATCGCCCACGCCGCGCAGCGCGAGGGCGTCGATCCCGCCGACCTGGCCGAACGCAAGCGCCGGCAGATTCCGGCCGGGCGCTTTGGCACCGCGGAAGAGTTCGGCGCGGCCTGCGCCTTCCTGTGCAGCGCGCAGGCCGGCTACCTGAGCGGGCAGAACCTGCTGCTGGATGGCGGCAGCTATCCGGGGGCGTTCTGAAGAGCCGGGAGTGGGGATTCGGGAGTGGGGATGCACAGCCGGTTCGCATACCTGGTCGCGACGAATGCGGATCGCGCTGATCCGCTTGTCATCGCTGGATGTGCGCGACGACAAGGCGCCGGAAACGCGATGCAGGATTGAGACGCACAGCCGCCGCACCCGGCGTCCGGTCGGCGCGCAGTACGGAACGCGGTGATCCGCGCCGCTGCTGGCCGCAGCACGACCCGGGCGGCGATAATGCGCGGATGGATCCTTCCGCGTTCGACTCCCAGCACATCCGCCGCGCCTTCGCGCGTGCCGCCGCCAGTTACGATGCCGCCGCGGCGCTGCAGCGCGAGGTGCAGGGGCGCTTGCTGGAATCGCTGGACTACCTCGGCGACCGCGTGCCGCAGGTGGTGCTGGACGTGGGCAGCGGCCCGGCGCATGCCGCCGCGGCGATGAAGAAGCGCTGGCCGCGGGCGCAGGTGATCGCGCTCGACCAGGCGCTGCCGATGCTGCAGCAGGCCAAGCGCCAGACCGGCTGGTGGAAGCCGTTCGGCCGCGTCTGCGCCGATGCGCGCGCGCTGCCGCTGGCCGAGCACAGCGTCGATGTGATCTTCAGCAATCTGTGCCTGCAGTGGGTCGAGGACCTGCCCGCGGTGTTCGCCGGATTCCGCCGCGTGCTGCGCCCCGGCGGCCTGCTGCTGTGTTCCAGCTTCGGCCCGGACACCCTGATCGAACTGCGCGAGGCCTTCGCCCAGGCCGACCGGACGACGCCGCACGTGAGCCGCTTCGCGCCGATCGCGCAGTTCGGCGATGCGCTGATGCTGTCGGGCTTCCGCGATCCGGTGCTGGACCGCGACGTGTTCAACCTGACCTATCCGGACCTGCCCGCGCTGATGCGCGAACTGCGCGCGATCGGCGCCACCAACGCACTGCAGGCGCGCCGCCACACCCTCACCGGCCGCGGCCGCTTCGCCGCCGCCAGCGCCGCCTACGAGCCGCTGCGCGGCGCCGACGGCACCCTGCCCAGCACCTGGGAAGTGATCTACGCGCACGCCTGGGCGCCGCCGCCGGGCGCGCCGATCCGCGAAGGCGGCAGCGAGATCGCCGCGGTGCCGCTGTCAGCGATCCCGATCCGCCGCCGCGGCGACTGAGCCAGGCAGCACCCGGAACAGCACCCGACCCTGGTAGGGCATCCCCAACGCTTGCGCCTGTGCGCCCTGCGCGGCGATGCGCGCGGCGACCTGCGGCCAGGCCTCCTGCTTGCACACCCACACCCGCCCGGCGCGCGGTTGCCGCAACACCGTGAGCAGATCGGCGTCGTATTCGGGACCGAAGCGCGGCGCATCGCGCACTGGGTCCAGGCGGATCTTGCGTACCTGCGCGCCCAGCTCCAGGCGCAGGCCGTAGCGCGCCATGTCCTCGACGAACACCACCTCGCGCACCGGCGCATCGGCACGCTGCGCGATCGCCTGCGCCCAGGCGCCGGCATCCTTGTGCGTGGGCAGCAGCGCCACGGCCAGTTCGAGCGCCAGCAGCAATCCGCACCAGCCCAGCAGCCACGGCCAGCGCCACGGCGCCCGGCCCTCCTGCGCGCGCTGCCACGCCGCCAGCAACGCCAGCGGCACGAACAGCGGCAGCACGTACAGCGGCAGCCGTGAGCGCGACAGGCACAGCACCAGCAGCGGCAGCAGCAGCCACAGGGTCAGCAGCAGCGGCGCGGCCTGCTGCAGGCGCAACGCCGGATCGCGCCACCACTGCCGCAGCTGCCGCGGCAATTGCCAGGCCCAGCGCGCCAGCGCCGGCGTCCACGGCAGCGTGCCCAGGACCAGGATCGGCGCATACGCCACCGCCCAGCCGTACCACTGCGCGTTGCGCCCGAACGCATCGCTGGCCACGCGCTTGACCACCTCGTCGCCGACGAAGTACTGCAGCAATCCCGGATGGCCGTGGATCACCGCCAGGTACCAGGGCAGCGCCAGCACCACGAACAGGGCGATGCCGGAGAGCTGCAGCGCGCGCCGCGGCGGCCCGGGCGTCACCGCGTTGAACAGCAGCAGCGCCGGCAGCGGCAGCAGGCCAGGCGGGCCCTTGGTCATGAACGCCAGGGCGAAGCCGGCCCACATCGCCGCGATCCAGCGCTTGCCCTGTCCGGGCGGATGCGCCCGCGCTTCGACGAAGGCCCACACCGCCAGGGTCTCGCAGGCGGCGAGCAGGAAGTCGGTGGAAATCCATTGCGCCGCGCCGAACGGTGCCAGCATGGTCGCGTACAGCAGCGCCGCCTGCGCCGGCAGCTCAGGGCGTTCGGGAAACAGCCGCGCGGCCAGGCGCCACACCAGCAGCACGCACAGCAGGTAGGACAGCGCCGATGGCAACCGCGCCGCCCAGGGCGACGGCCCGAACACGGCGACGCTCGCGGCGATCGCCCAGTAAGTCAACGGCGGCTTGGTCCAGTGCGCCACGTCCTCGCTGCGGCGGGGCGTGAGCCAGTCGCCGCTGTGCAGCATGTTCAGCGCGACATTGGAGTAGCGGCCCTCGTCGGCATCCCAGATGCCGCGGGCGCCCAGCAGGGCCAGCGCGAGCGTGCAGGCCAGCAGCGCCACCGCGACGGCCGGGGAACGAAGCAGCGCGCGCATCGGCAATCCTCTCGTTCGACGCGGCGACCTTAGTCACCGCGCCTGCGGCCGCAGATGACGGCCGGCGGACAGTTTTGCGACAGCGCGAACGCGCCGGCCTCAGGCCGGCGCGTGGCTCAGGCGGAGACCTGCGCGATCCAGTCTTCCAGGTTGTAGTAGTTGCTCACCCGGGCGATCCTGCCGTCGCGGATGTCGAAGAACGCCCCGCCCGGCAGCACGTAGCGCTGGCCGCGCGCCTCCGGCAGGCCGGTGTCGGTGTGGTGGTATTCGCCATGCACCACGTACTCGGCGGCGGCACGGCCGCCGTCCTGCGCGGCCAGCACCACGATGTCGTGCAACTGCTCGCGGTAGCTGGCATTCATGCGCTGCAGGAAGGCGGCGAAGACCTCCTTGCCGGTCTCGCGCGCGCCCTGGTTGAGATCGTGGGCGACATCGTCGGTGAGCATGCCCAGCATGCCGTCCCAGTCGCCGCGGTTGAACGCCGCGTAATAGGCCTGCACCAGGGCGATGGTCTGGTCCTGCGCAGGAACTCCGTGGTTGCTCATGGCTGCCTCCCTCGGGCCGTGGAAAGGCCCATCATACGGTCTCGCCGCCGTGCTCAACGCCCCGCTCCAGCAGGTCGCGATGGAAGAAGTACAGCTCCTGCAGCAGGAAGCGCCAGCGGGTCTGGAAGCTGCGGAAACGGCTGCTCGGGGTCGACGACGCCAGCGCGTCGATCTGCAGTTCCTGGCACAGCCGCAGCGCCCGTGCCATGTGCAGCGGATCGCTGACCACGATCACCCGGTGCAGGCCGTGTTCGCGCATCAGCCGCCGCGCCTCGATCAGGTTCTGCCGGGTGGTGCGCGACACCGTCTCGATCAGGATCGCGTCGGCCGGCACGTCGTGGCGCAGCGCGTAGCGCCGGGCCACCTGCGACTCGGCGAAGCGCGCGCCGTTGCCGAAGCCGCCGGTGAAGATCAGGGTCGGCGCGTAGCCGCGCTGGTACAGGTCCAGGCCATGACGGATGCGCTCTTCGAACACCGGCGACGGCTTGGCGTCGTAGGCCGCGGCGCCGAGCACGATGATCGCGTCGGCCGGCGCCGCCTGGTCGCGGTCGCCGACCCAGACGATGTAGATCGCCACGCCCAGCAGCCACAGCCCCAGCAGCGCCGCCAGGCGCAGCAGCCAGCGCAGCCAGCGGAAGCCGCCCCGCGCGCTCATGCCGCGCCCCACGGCAAGGCGTCCAGGTCGACGTTGCCGCCGGACAGGATCACCCCCACCCGGCGCCCGGCGAAACGCGCCGGCTGCGCCAGCACCGCCGCCAGGGCGATCGCCGAGGACGGCTCCACCACCTGCTTGAGCACCTGCCACAGCAGCCGCATCGCCGCCTCGGTCGCCGCGTCCTCCACCACCAGCACCTCGGCCTGGCCGTGCAGCAGGGCGAAGTTGGGTTCGCCGAGGGTGCCGCGCAGGCCGTCGCAGAGCGTGTCCGGGACCATATCCACCCGGCGCTCGCCGGCGGCCAGCGAGCGCGCGGTGTCGGCGGCGCCGGCCGGCTCGGCCAGCAGCAACTGCGCCTGCGGCGCCCGCGCCGACAGCGCCAGGCGGCTGCCCGCGGCCAGGCCGCCGCCACCGACCGGCACCACCAGCAGGTCCAGCCCGCCGCTGGCGTCCAACAGTTCCAGCGCCGCGGTGCCCTGCCCGGCGATCACCGCAGGATCGGCATAGGGATGCACCAGAGTCGCACCGGTATCGCGCTGCACCTGCGCGCACAGCGCCTCGCGCGCGGCGATGCTCGGCGCGCAACGCCACAGCGTGGCGCCGTGGCGGGCGATGTTGGCGAGCTTGGCGGCGACCGCGCCTTCCGGCACCACCACATGGCAGCCGATGCCGCGGGTGCGCGCGGCCAGGGCCAGCGCCGCGCCATGGTTGCCGGAGGAATGGGTGACCACCCCGCAGGCCGCCTGCGCCGGGTCCAGCGCCCACACCGCGTTGCAGGCACCGCGGAACTTGAACGCGCCGCCGCGCTGCAGGTGTTCGGCCTTGAAGTACAGCTGCGCGCCGGTGGCGGCATCCAGCGCCCGCGAACGCAGCACCGGGGTCGGCCGCGCGTGCGCGGCAATGCGTGCGGCGGCCGCCAGGACGTCGCCGAACTCGGGCAGAAAACGTGAGACCATGCGCGAAAGGGTAGCGTATCGTCGCCAACGTGCAGCGCCCGCGACCCGCGCCGGTTCGCCGTCGTTGCGCGCAACTTAAGCGTTCAAGTGCAGCCGATGAAGTTAAGGGGGGATTCAATGCCACGGACCGAACCTGTCAGCCAGTCTGCTGGAGGGCAAACGCCATGAAACTGCGCCTGATCTGCGCCGCTGGACTGCTGGCCGCACTGGGCGGCTGCGCCACCTACGACTACGCCGGAGGCGGCGAGGGTGGCTACTACCGTGGCGCCCCGTCGGTCGAATACCGCTACCCGGCCGGCTACTCCGAGTACTACTCGCCCTACGGCGCGGTGCCCTACTACGGCTACGGCCCGTCCTATTACGGCTACTACGGGTACGGCGTGCCGTATTACTACTACCGTGGCTACGATGGCCCGCGCCACCGCCCGCCACCGCGTCCGCGGCCGGACGACGGCGGCTCGCGGCCGCCGTCACCGCCGCCCAGCGTGGGTGGTCGGGTACCGACGCCGTGGCGCGACATGGACCGCCTGCGCCGTCCGGACGCGCTCAATTCGGCGCCGCGGCCGCAGTCGATGCAGCCGGCCCGGCCGGCGATGCAGCGTCCCGAGGGCATGCAGCGCCCGCCGGCGCCGCGCCCCGGCAATATGGGTCGCAGCAATGGGACACGTCGCACACTCGAACCCTAAGAAAGGGCTTGCGTTCGCCTCTCCCAGCACGCACTCTACGTCCTACGGGGTGACCGCCTGCGTCGCTTTATGACCCGAAGGGGTCGACCCCACCGTCTATGTCGATGTCCGACAGGGAAATCTGGATCCCCCCTGTTCCGGCCCTGTCGGGCGTCGGCGCCTCACAACGAAAAGCCCCGGTCCGCCGGGGCTTTTCGCGTTGGGGCCTTGCCATTGCTGGGGTGGCGCCGGCGACCGGCGAAAAACGGGCATAAAAAAGGGCCGGTAGTCCCCCGACTACCGGCCCCCAGCTCCCCCAACGTGCGCGTGACTGGCCCCTGTTCCAATTCCAGTCATACGCCCCTGACGCATTGCCACGTTGGGTGCAGTGGGAATATCTGCAGATTGCGTGCCAACTTGAGGCCCGGATCCGCAATTTGTGATGCAACCGCTAAAATTCCTGTTCACACCCTGGGCGACGTCCCGTGTCGCCCCCTGCCGCCGGCCCCGCGCCGGCCGACGAGACCCCGATGAGCGATTCCTTCTACCGCCATGACGTGATCGTGATCGGCGGCGGCCATGCCGGCACCGAGGCGGCGCTGGCGTCCGCGCGTGCCGGCGCGCGCACCCTGCTGCTGACCCACAACGTGGAGACGGTGGGGGCGATGAGCTGCAACCCGGCGATCGGTGGCATCGGCAAGGGCCACCTGGTCAAGGAGATCGACGCGCTGGGCGGGGCGATGGCCCACGCCGCGGATCTGGCCGGCATCCAGTGGCGGACCCTCAATGCCTCCAAGGGCCCGGCGGTGCGTGCGACCCGCTGCCAGGCCGACCGCAGCCTGTACCGCAGCGCGATCCGGCGCCTGGTCGAGGCGCAGCCGAACCTGACCGTGTTCCAGGCCGCGGTGGACGACCTGGTCATGGACGGCGAGCGCGTGCGCGGCGTGCTGACCCAGACCGGGCTGCGCTTCGAGGCCGCGGCGGTGGTGCTGACCGCCGGCACCTTCCTGGCCGGCAAGATCCACATCGGCCAGACCCAGTACGCCGGCGGCCGCGCCGGCGATCCGCCGGCCACCGCGCTGGCGCAGGCGCTGCGCGACGGCCGCTTCGGCGTGGACCGGCTCAAGACCGGCACCCCGCCGCGCATCGACGGGCGCAGCCTGGACTATGCGGCGATGGAGGAACAGCCCGGCGACGATCCGCTGCCGGTGATGTCGTTCCTGGGCGAGGTGGCGCAGCATCCGCGCCAGGTCTCGTGCTGGATCACCCACACCACCGAGCGCACCCACGCCATCATCCGCGGCGCGCTGGACCGCTCGCCGCTGTACACCGGCCAGATCGAGGGCATCGGCCCGCGCTACTGCCCCTCGATCGAGGACAAGGTGGTGCGCTTCGCCGAGAAGGTCAGCCACCAGATCTTCGTCGAGCCGGAGGGCCTGGACGTGGTCGAGATCTACCCCAACGGCATCTCCACCTCGCTGCCGTTCGACGTGCAGCTGGAGCTGGTGCGCTCGATCCGCGGCTTCGAGCGCGCCCACATCACCCGCCCCGGCTACGCCATCGAGTACGACTTCTTCGACCCGCGCGGGCTCAAGGCCTCGCTGGAGACCAAGGCCATGCCCGGGCTGTTCTTCGCCGGCCAGATCAACGGCACCACCGGCTACGAGGAAGCCGCCGCGCAGGGCCTGATCGCCGGCCTCAACGCCGCGCGCCAGGTGCGCGGGCTGGAACCATGGTCGCCGCGCCGCGACCAGGCCTACATCGGCGTGCTGATCGACGACCTGATCACCCACGGCACCAGCGAGCCGTACCGCATGTTCACCAGCCGCGCCGAGTACCGGCTGCAGCTGCGCGAGGACAACGCCGACGCGCGCCTGACCGGCATCGGCCACGACCTGGGCATCGTCGACGAAACGCGCTGGGCGCGGTTCCAGGCCAAGCAGGAGGCGGTGGCGCGCGAAAACGAGCGCCTGCGTGCGCTGTGGGCCACGCCGGGCAACGCGCTGGGCCGCGAGGTCGCGGCGACGCTGGGCGTGGCGGTGAGCCGCGAGACCACCGTGCTGGACCTGATCAAGCGCCCGGAGCTGGACTACGCCGCGCTGATGCGGGTGCCGTCGCTGGGTCCCGGCGTGGCCGACGCGCAGGTGGCCGAACAGGTGGAGATCGGCATCAAGTACGCCGGCTACCTGGACCGCCAGCGCGACGAGATCGCGCGCCAGCAGCGCCACGAGGACACCCCGATCCCGGCCGCGTTCGACTACGCGCAGGTGCGCGGGCTGTCGGCCGAAGTACAGCAGAAGCTCGAGCGCGTGCGCCCGCAGACCGTGGGCCAGGCGCAGCGCATCCCCGGCATGACCCCGGCGGCGATCTCGCTGCTGCTGGTGCACCTGGAACGCGCGCGCCGCAGCCGGGTGGCGTGATCGATCGCGAACGCGCATCGCGCGCAGCACCCCCACGCAGGAGCGGCTTCAGCCGCGACCTGGGCGTGTCGGCAATGCCCCGTCGCGGCTGAAGCCGCTCCTTTGTTTTTCCCTTCTCCCCTCGGGAGAAGGTGCCCCGAAGGGGCGGATGAGGGTACGGATGGTGCACTAAGGTCCGGAGGCGGCGCTGCGCTCCCGGACCCTCACCCCAACCCCTCTCCCGGGGGGAGAGGGGCTTTGACTACGGAAGCCGACGCATCCGCGCGACTGGCACATGGTTCCAGACGAAGCAGCGCGTGCCAGCGCCGGTGGCGATTGCCGGGAGGGGGTACGCACTGCGGTTGGGCTCACTCCTGCGCGGCCACCGGCAGCAGCCGCTGGCGCAGCAGCAGCGCGGCCAGGTCCAGGGTTTCGCCGGCCACGCGCATCACCCTGCCCATGTTGATGAAGCCGTGGATCATGCCGGGGTGGACGCGCACCAGGGTTTCCACACCCGCCTCGCGCAGGCGCTGCGCATAGTGCAGGCCTTCGTCGTGCAGCGCGTCGCGCTCGGCCAGCACCACCAGCGCCGGGGCGACGCCGGCCACGTCCGGCGCCACCACCGGGGAGATGCGCCAGTCCGATGCCAGCGACGGGTCCGGCAGCAGCTGGCGGTCGAAGTAGCGCATCGCCGCTTCGGTCAGCGGCGGAATGCCGGCGTTGTGCACGCGCGAGGGGAAGGGATTGTCCGGGCGCACGTCGGTCAGCGGATAGATCAGGATCTGACAGCGCAGGGCGATGCCGGCATCGCGCGCGGCCAGCGCGGCGCTCGCCGCCAGCGCGCCGCCCATGCTGTCGCCGGCGATGGCCAGGCGCTGCGGATCGGCGCCGACTTCGCTCGGGTGCGCGGCCACCCAGTGCACCACCGCGATCACGTCCTCGATGCCGGCCGGCGCCGGATGCTCTGGCGCCAGCCGGTAGTCCACCGCCAGCACCTGGCAGCCGGCGCGCGCGGCCAGTTGCCGGCACACGTCGTCGTGCGAATCGAGGTCGCCGACCACGCCACCGCCGCCGTGCGCGTAGAGGCAGGTCGGCGCCGGCCCCGTGTCGAGGCCATGCGGGCGGTACAGGCGCAGCGGAATCGGCGCGGCCGGACCCGGCGCCTGCAGGTCGCGGACCTCGGCCATCTCCACGCGCGGGAAACCGAATTGCGCGGCGACGCCGCGCATCATCGCCCGCGCCTCGGGCAAGGGCAGTTCCTCCATCGGCGGCTGCCCGGACTGCTGGGCCTGGGCGAAGAAACGGACGACGTCTGGATCGAAATACATGGGTGGCCCTCCCGGGGCGGCTGCGCAAGCGGCGTCGAGCCAATTGTTATGCTCCATAACCATTTCCGCAAATAAGCGAACCGGAACGCCGATGCGCGGTAGCCGACGGGTCAGCGGCAGGCGGCCGATCGTCACGGCGCGGATGCGCGTGCAATGCAGGCGCGGCGAGGCATTGCGCAGCTTGGAGCACGCGCTGGCGACCGGGCGCGCACGCGGTGCCGCCACATTGCGGCGCAGCATGGACTTGCGCGCTGCGTGGCGGAACGCGGCTCAGTCGTCCTGCGCGGCGGCTTCGCGGCCCTGCTGGCGGATGATGGCTTCCTGGCGCGCGTCCTCGATCGAGGCGCGCACCGCGCGCACGTCGGCGCGACGGGTGTCGAAGGTGAAGCGGCCGGTGAGCGCGCTGTCCGGGCGCAGCGTGCCCTTCTCGTACAGCGCCCACATCTCCTCGCCGTAGTGGGTGGCGTTGAGCTCGGGCGCGAAGCGGCCCAGGCAGTCGCGCAGGTTGTGCACGTCGCGCAGCAGCATGCTGCGGGCGGCGTTGTTGCCGGCGGCGCTGACCACCTGCGGGAAGTCGATCACCACCGGACCATCGGCGGCGACCAGCACGTTGTATTCGGACAGGTCGCCGTGCACCAGGCCCAGGCACAGCATCTTCACCACGTCGCCGACCAGCTGCGTGTGGAAGGCGCGCGCCTGCTCCGGTTCCAGTTCCACCTCGCCCAGGCGTGGCGCGCTCTGCCCGTCGGCGTCGGTGACCAGGTCCATCAGCAGCACGCCGTGGAAGTAGCCGCGCGGCTGCGGCACGTGCACGCCAGCGTCCACCAGCTGGTACAGGGTGTTGGCCTCGGTGTCCTTCCACGCGGCTTCCTGCTCGCGGCGGCCGAACTTGCTGGCCTTGCCGATCGCCCGCGCCTGGCGGCTGCCGCGCACCTTGCGCCCTTCCTGGTACTGCACGCGCGCCTGGAAGCTGCGCTGCGCCATGTCCTTGTAGACCTTGGCGCAGAGCACGTCGTCGCCGGCCTGGACCACGTAGACCGCGGCCTCCTTGCCGCTCTTGAGCGGGCGCAGCACGCCGTCGATGACACCATCGTCGATCAGCGGCTGCAGGCTCGGGGGGATCTTCATCGGGTGCGGCGTACCTATAGTGAGTCGCCGCGATTATGGCCCAAGGCTGGCGTGGTGCCCGGCGTGCCGGTACGGCGCCGACCGTGTCGCCAACGCGCCGAAGATACGTACGGAGCGGCTTGCGGCCTGTGCGACGAACGATTGGGCGGCGCGGCGGCGCCCGACATTTGTCTACGACGGCCGCCGAGGTGTACCGCCGCGTTCAGCTATCGAGCCGGTGGCACAGGGCTGTCGTGTTGTTTGCGGCGAGGACGCGCGCGAGGCGTTGCCTGGGTGGATGGTTGGATAGGCGTTCGACTGCCATCGCGTCGGGACTGAAGTCCCTCCCACAGGAGCGCGTCGCACGTGGCGGGGCTTCTGGCCGCTCGGGCCTGCCTGGGCTCGCCTCAGGCAGGCCTCGATCGCGGTTCAGGGCGCGGTAGCGGCCTGAGCCGGGGCCTGGGCGTCGGCGCCGCCGCCGAGCACCTGGTACAGGGTGACGCGGTTGCTGGCGTCCTGCAGGCGCAGTGCGATCAGCGCCTGCTGCGCGGCGAACAGCGAACGCTGCGCATCCAGCACCGGCAAGTGGCCGTCCAGGCCGGCGCGGTAGCGCGCGTCGGCCAGGGTGTAGCTGCGCTGGCTGGCGTCGACCAGGGCCTGCTGCGCGGTCAGCTGCGCCTGCAGATGGTCGCGCGTGGCCAGGGCGTCGGCCACTTCGGCGAAGGCCGACTGGATCGCCTTCTCGTACTGAGCCACGGCGATGTCCTTGCCGAGCTTGGAGGCGTCCAGCGAGGCCTTCAGCGCGCCGGCGTGGAAGATCGGCGCGGTGATGCTGGGCACGAACGACCAGGTGCGGCTGCCGGCGGAGAACAGCGTGGACAGCGCATCGCTGCTGCGCCCGGTCGAGGCGGTCAGGCTCAGCGACGGGAAGAACGCCGCGCGTGCGGCGCCGATGTCGGCGTTGGCCGCCTGCAGGCTGTGCTCGGCGGCGAGCACGTCCGGGCGCTGCAGCAGCACCGCCGAGGACAGGTGCGCCGGCAGCGGCGCCAGCGCCACGCTGTCCTGCATGGCCTGCGCGGTCGGCAGCAGCGCTGCGTCCACCGGCGCGCCGACCAGCAGCTGCAGCGCATCGCGCGCCTGCGCCAGCTGGGTGGCGGCGCTGGCGACGGCCACGCGCGCCGACTCCACGCTGGTCTGCTGCTGCGCCAGGTCCAGCCCGGACGCGCTGCCGATGCTGTGGCGGCGCTCGGTCAGTTGCAGGGTCTGCGCCTGGCTGTCCAGGGTCTGCTGCGCCAGCTCCAGTTGCGCCTGGTCCGCGCCCACGGTCAGCCACGCCGCGGCGACCTGGGCAACCAGGGTCAGGCGCACGTTGCGCTGGTTTTCCGTACTGGACAGCCAGTTCTGCAGGGCTTCCTGCTTGAGACTGCGCAGTTGCCCGAACAGATCCAGCTGCCAGCTGCTGAGCCCGACCTGCAGGGTGTCGCTGGTGCTGACCTGGGAGACGCCGTCGTCGTTGCTGGCGGCGCTGCTGCGGCTGCGGCTCATGCTGGCGTTGGCGTCGAACGACGGCAGTTGCGCGGCGCGCTGGAGGCGGTACTGCGCGCGTGCCTTGTCGATGGACAGCACCGCCACGCGCAGGTCGCGGTTGTTCTGCAAGGCCAGCGCGATGGTCTGGCGCAGCCGCGGATCCAGGAACACCTGCTGCCAGTCCGGCATCGCCAGCGTGTCGGTGGCGGCGCCGGCGGCGGGCGCCACGTCGACCGCGGCCAGGTCGGCCGGCACGGGTGCCGCCGGGCGTACGTAGGTGGGCGCCAGGGTGCAGCCGGACAGGGCCAACAGCGTGGCCACCGCCACGCTCATGCGGGTCAACGCGCTCATGCCTGCGTCTCCGGGTGGGCGACCGCCGGTCCCGGGAACATCCGGCGCACGATCACGTAGAACAGCGGCACGAAGAACAGGCCCAGGGTGATCGAGGCCAGGGTGCCGCCGGTGACGCCGGTGCCCAGCGAGTGGCGCGCGGCCGAGCCGGCGCCCTTGCTGAACACCAGCGGCAGCACGCCGAGCAGGAACGCCAGCGAGGTCATCAGGATCGGCCGCAGACGCATCTGCACCGCATGCAGGGTGGCGGCGAGCAGACTTTCGCCGCGGTGCTCGAGGTCGCGCGCGAACTCGACGATGAGGATGCCGTTCTTCGCCGCCAGGCCCACCGTGGTCAGCAGGCCGACCTGGAAGTACACATCGTTCTCCAGGCCGCGCAGGGTCATCAGCAGCACCGCGCCGAACACGCCCACCGGCACCGCCAGCATCACCGCGAACGGGATCGACCAGCTCTCGTACAGCGCCACCAGGCACAGGAACACGAACAGCAGCGAGATCGCATACAGCGCCGGCGCCTGGTTGGCCGACAGCTTTTCCTGGTAGGCCATGTCCGACCACGCGTAGCCGAAGCCGTGCGGCAACTGCTTGCTGAGTTCGGCCATCGCGTCCATCGCCGCGCCGGAGCTGACCCCGGGCACCGCCTGGCCGGTCAGTTCCATCGCCGACACGCCGTTGTAGCGCTCCAGCGCGGCCGGTGCGCTGGTCCAGTGCGAGCGGGTGAACGCCGACATCGGCACCATATCGCCGCCGCCGTTGCGCACCGTCCAGCGGTCCAGGTCCTGCGGCGCCATGCGTGCGTCGGCGTCGCCCTGCACGTAGACCTTCTTGATGCGGCCCTTGTAGATGAAGTTGTTGACGAAATCGCCGCCGAGCGCGCTGTTGAGCGTGGCGTTGATGTCGCCCGGGTCCACGCCCAGCGCCTGCGCCTTGGCGTCGTCGATCTTGACCGCGTACACCGGCGCGTCTTCCAGGCTGGCGTAGCGCACGTTCATCAGCTTGGGATCGTGCTGGGCCAGCCGCAGCAGCTTGTCGCGCGCGGCGACCAGGGCGGCATGGCCGGCGCCTTCGTAGTCCATCAGTTCGAAGGTGAAGCCGGAGGCGTCGCCCAGGCCGGTGATCGCCGGCGGCGAGGTTACGAACAGTTCCGCGTCGGGCACGTCGGCCAGCGCCTTGTTCAGATGGTCGGCGATGGTCGCGGCATCGTCGTCGCGGTCGTCCCAGTCCTTCAGCCGCACGAAGGCCATGCCGACGTTCTGGCCGGCACCGGTGACGCTGAAGCCGGCCGAGGACAGCACCGAGCGCACGCCCGGATCCTTCAGCGCGGCCTTGGTCAGCCGGTCGGTCACCGCCAGGGTCTGCTCCAGGGTGGAGCCGGCCGGCAGCTTGACCAGCACGTTGAGCATGCCCTCGTCCTCGTCGGGCAGGAACGCACCGGGCAGGCGCCACAGCAGCAGGCCGGTGACCGCGATCAGCAGCGCATAGGCGAGCAGGCCCAGCGCGCGCTTGCCCAGCACCCGTTCGACCAGCGTGCGGTAGCGCTCGGACAGGTGCCGGAAGCGGGTGTTGAACCAGATGAAGAACCAGCCCAGGCGCCCGTGCGAGCCGATCGGCGCCTCGCCCTGGTGCAGCGGCTTGAGGATGGTCACGCACAGCGCCGGGGTCAGGGTCATCGCCACCAGCACCGACAGGATCATCGAGGCGGCGATGGTGATCGAGAACTGCCGATAGATCACGCCGGTGACGCCGTTGAAGAACGCCATCGGCACGAACACCGCGGTCAGCACCAGCACGATGCCGACCAGGGCGCCGCCGATCTGCTGCATCGAGCGCAGCGTGGCTTCCTTCGGCGGCAGGCCTTCCTGGCCCATCACCCGCTCCACGTTCTCCACCACCACGATGGCGTCGTCGACCAGCAGGCCGATCGCCAGCACCATCGCGAACATGGTCAGGGTGTTGATCGAGTAGCCGAACGCGGCGAGCACGCCGAAGGTGCCCATCAGCACCACCGGCACGGCGATGGTCGGGATCAGCGTGGCGCGCCAGTTCTGCAGGAACAGGTACATCACCGCCACGACCAGTAGCACCGCCTCGATCAGGGTGATGACCACTTCCTTGATCGAGGTGGTGACGAACGGCGTGGTGCTGAAGGCGATGTGATAGTTGAAGCCGTGCGGCCAGTACTGCTTGAGTTCCTGCAGGCGCTGGTCGATGGCCTTGGAGGTCTCCACCGCGTTGGCGTCGGAGTTGAGCTCGATGCCCAGCGAGGCCGAGGGCTTGCCGTTGAAGCGGGTGATGCTGTCGTAGGTCTCCGGGCCCAGGCCGATCCTGGCCACGTCCGACAGATGCACGGCGGCGCCGCTGGCATCGCTCTTGAGCACGATCGCGCCGAACTGCGCCGGGGTCTGCAGGCGGCTGCGGGTGGTCACGGTGGCGTCCAGGCGCTGCCCGCGCAGCGCCGGCTGGCCGCCGATCTCGCCGGCGGACACGTCGGTGTTCTGCGACTGCAGCGCGTTCTCCACATCCGAGGGCATCAGCGCGTACTTGCGCAGCTTCTCCGGGTCCAGCCAGATGCGCATGGCGTATTCCGAGCCCATCGGCTGGATGTTGCCGACGCCGCTGACGCGGCTGATCTGGTCGTCGATGTTCGATTCCATGTAGTTGGCGACATCGAAGTTGTCCATGCTGCCGTCGTCGGAGGTGAACGCCACCACCTCGAACAGCGAGCCGCTGGACTTGGTGATGACCAGGCCGTTCTGCTGCACCGCCTGCGGCAACACCGACATCACCGACTGCAACTGGTTCTGCACCTGCACCTGCGCGGTGTCGGCGTTGGTGCCGGTCTCGAACACCAGGTTGACCTGCGCGGTGCCGTCGGAGGCGCTGGTGGAGGTCATGTACAGCAGGTGGTCCAGGCTCTGCTGCGACTGCTCGATCAGCTGGGTGACGGTGTTTTCCACCGTCTGCGCCGAGGCGCCGGTGTAGGTGGCGCGCACGGTGATGGTGGGCGGCGCCATGTGCGGATAGCGTTCGACCGGCAGCCCATGGATGGCCAGCATGCCGATCAGGACGATGACGATGGCCATGACCCAGGCCACCACCGGGTGGTTGACGAAGAAGCGCGACATGCGGGAGTCCTCAGTCGGCCTGGGCGTCGTCGCCCGGCAGCGCCGGCGCGGCATCGAGCTGGGCGGCGGTGACCGGATACGGCTGCGCCGGCTTGCCGAGTTCGGCGCGGCTGCCGTTGACCACGATCAGGCGCTCGCCCGGCTTGAGCCCGGACTCCACCAGCCAGTCGTGGCCGATGGCCTCGCCGGTGCGGATGTGCCGCTCCACCACCTTGTCGTGCGCATCCAGCAGCTTCACCACCGGCTCGCCCTTGCTGTCGCGGGTCACCGCCTGCTGCGGCACCAGCACCGCGCCCTGGTCGGTGGCCATCGGTAGCACCGCGCGCAGGTACATGCCCGGCAGCAGCAGGTGTTCGGGATTGGGCACCACCGCGCGCAGGGTGACGTTGCCGGTACCGGCGTTGACCTGGGTGCCGACGAACTCCAGCGTGCCGGCGTGCGGATAGGTGCTGCCGTCCTCCAGCCGCACCTGCACCTGCGCCTTGCCGTCGATGGCGTGGATCTGCCCGGCGTCGAGCTGGCGGCGCAGCGCCAGCATCTGCGTGCTGGACTGGGTGACGTCCAGGTAGATCGGATCCAGGCGCTGGATGGTGGTCAGCGCCGCGTCCTGCGCGGCGGTGAGCAGCGCGCCGACGGTGTAGGCGGAGGTGCCGATGGTGCCGGAGATCGGCGCGGTGATGCGGGTGTAGTCGAGGTTGATGCGCGCCGCCTGCAACGCCGCCTTGGCCGCGACCACCGCCGCCTCGTCCTGGCGCAGCGCGGACACCGCATCGTCGGCATCCTGCTTGCTGGCCGCGTCCATGTCGGTGAGGCTGCGGGTGCGCTCGGCCTTGGGCCGCGCGCTGGCCAGCGCCGCCTCGGCCTGCACCAGGTTGCCGCGGGCGATGTCGTAGGCGGCCTGGTACGGCGCCGGATCGATCACGTACAGCGCCTGCCCGGCCTTGACCTCCTGGCCCTCCTGGAACAGGCGCTGGCGCAGCAGCCCGCCGACCTGCGGGCGCACGTCGGCGGTCTCGTAGGCCACGGTGCGACCGGCCAGGGTGCGCTCCACCGGCAGCGTGCGCGCGCCCAGGGTCAGCACCCCCACCCGCGGCGGCGGCGCGGCCGCCGGCTTGTCGCCGGAGCAGCCTCCGGCCACGGCAACGGCCAGCAATACGGCACAGCGAACGGGACGACGAGGCGCCTGGAAACGGTCGGACATGGGGAGTGCGGCTGGGAAGAAACGCGCAACGCTACTCCACGGATGTGTCGCATCGCACCATGTCTGTAACAGTGCGTTGTACGGGCTTCACCAAGGTCGGAGAAACGTCGGAAACCGGCACACAGCGTCGCACCGGCGGACGGCGCCATTCGTTCTATTACCGAACACAAATGCGATAATCGCCCAACGTGGCGACGTCCTTTCCAGACGCGGCATGTCATCGTGCGCACGCCCGCCTTCGCCGCCCTCGTGGCCGGCCGCGGACGCCGTGCGTCTCCCCTGCAGAGGATCGAAAACGTGCAAACCCAATCGGATGTGTCGGCCGGCGGCCGGATCTTGCTGTGGAGCGTCGGCCTGCTGCTGGCGCTGATCGGGCTGGCGCTGCTGGTCGGCGGCATCCGCCTGGCCACCCTCGGCGGCAGCCTCTACTTCCTGGCGATGGGCGCGGCCTGCGTGGTCTCGGCCGTGCTGCTGCTGCGGCGGCGTCCGGCCGGTGCCTGGCTGTACGCACTGGCGTTCGTGCTGAGCGTGGCCTGGGCGTACTGGGATGCCGGCCTGGCGTTCTGGCCGCTGGTGTCGCGGCTGATGATGCCGGCGGTGCTGGCGCTGCTGGTCGCCCTGGTCTACCCGACCCTGCGCCGCGCCCGCGGCCTGCCCGGCGGACGCGGCGCCTATGCACTGGCGGCGGTGCTGGCGCTGGCCTGCGCCGGCGGCCTTGCCGGGATGTTCGTGCCGCATCCGCCGGTGGCCGCCAGCGGCCCCGGCCCGGCACCGGTGCCGGTGACCCCGGCGCAGGCGCAGCGCGACTGGAGCCACTACGGCAACACCGCCGGCGGCAGCCGCTTCGCCGCGCTGGACCAGATCGGCCGCGGCAACGTCGGCCAGTTGCAGGTGGCCTGGACCTACCGCACCGGCGACATCGCCCTCAGCGACGGCAACGGCGCCGAGGACCAGACCACCCCGCTGCAGATCGGCGAGACGCTGTACGTGTGCACCCCGCACAACAACGTCATCGCGCTGGACGCCAGCAGCGGCCGGCAGCTGTGGAAGCACGAGATCAACGCGCAGTCCTCGGTCTGGCAGCGCTGCCGCGGCCTGGCCTACTTCGATGCCGATGCGCCGCTGGTCCAGCCCAGCGCCGCCAACGCCTCGCCGGTGGCGGCGGCGCTGCCGGCCGGCGCCAACTGCAGGCGCCGCGTGCTGACCAACACCATCGATGCGCGGCTGATCGCGCTGGACGCGGACACCGGCGCGTTCTGCAGCGGCTTCGGCCAGAACGGCCAGGTCGACCTGAAGGCCGGCCTCGGCGCCGCACCCGATCCGTTCTACCAGTTGACCTCGGCGCCGACCGTGGCCGGGACCACGGTGGTGGTGGGCGGCCGCGTCGCCGACAACGTGCAGGCCGACATGCCCGGCGGCGTGATCCGCGGCTTCGACGTGATCACCGGCGCACAGCGCTGGGCCTTCGACCCGGGCAACCCGCAGGACACGCAGCCGCCGGCCGCGGGCAAGACCTATGTGCGCAGCACGCCGAACGTGTGGGCGCCGATGTCCTACGACGCCGCCTCCAACACGGTGTTCCTGCCGATGGGCAGCCCGTCCACCGACCTGTACGGTGCCGAGCGCAGCGCGCTGGACCACCGCTTCGGCGCCTCGATCACCGCGCTGGACGCCAGCACCGGCCAGGTCAAATGGGTCTACCAGACCGTGCACAACGATCTGTGGGACTTCGACCTGCCGATGCAGCCGAGCCTGATCGAGTTCCCGATGGCCGACGGCCGCAAGGTGCCGGCGCTGATCGTCGGCACCAAGGCCGGCCAGCTGTACGTGCTCGACCGCGCCACCGGCAAACCGCTGACCGAGGTCCGCGAGGTGCCGGTGAAGGCCGCCGACATCCCGCACGAACCGTATGCGCTGACCCAGCCGCTGTCGGTGGGCATGCCGCAGATCGGCACCAAGCACCTGAGCGAAGCGGACATGTGGGGCGCCACCCTGCTGGACCAGATGCTGTGCCGCATCGCCTTCAAGAAGATGCGCTACGAGGGCCTGTACACCGCGCCCGGTACCGATGTGTCGCTGAGCTTCCCCGGCTCGCTGGGCGGCATGAACTGGGGCGGGCTGTCGGTCGACCCGGTGCACGACGTGGTGTTCGCCAACGACATGCGCCTGGGGCTGTGGGTGCAGATGATTCCGCAGAAGGCCGACAAGGCCGCCGCCTCCAGCGGCGGCGAGGCGGTCAACACCGGCATGGGCGCGGTGCCGCTGAAGGGCACGCCATACGCGGTCAACAAGAACCGCTTCCTGTCGGCGCTGGGCATCCCCTGCCAGGCGCCGCCGTTCGGCACGCTCAGCGCGATCGACCTGAAGACCCGCAGCATCGCCTGGCAGGTGCCGGTGGGCACCGTGCAGGACACCGGCCCGCTCGGCTTCAAGATGCACCTGCCGATCCCGGTCGGCATGCCGACCCTGGGCGGCACCCTGGCCACGCAGAGCGGCCTGGTGTTCATCGCCGGCACCCAGGACTATTACCTGCGGGCGTTCGACAGCGGCACCGGCAAGGAACTGTGGAAGGCACGGCTGCCGGTGGGCAGCCAGGGCGGGCCGATGACCTACGTGTCGACCAAGACCGGCAAGCAGTACATCGTGATCACCGCCGGCGGCGCGCGGCAATCGCCGGACCGCGGCGACTACGTGATCGCCTACGCCTTGCCGAACGCCAAGTAGGAAAACGGCACGCCATTGCCACCTGCGTGCGGTGGCAATGGATGGACCCGCGTTCGTGAGACCTCACAGCGCCTCGACCGAGGCGCGGCAGGTTGGCCGACACATGGGGTACGGCGCCGGACCCGGCGCCGATCGGGTGACGCAGGCCAGGCCGCGCCGCAAAGCGCATTGTCCTCGAAGACTAGACAGACTCGCGCCCGCGCCGCCCCGCCCTCACCGTGCCGGCTGCAGCCGCATCGTCAGCACCGCGGCAATGGCCACCAGCAGCGGCAACGCCAGCACGTAGTACAGATTGGCCGGCTGCCAGCCGGCGTCGACCAGCACGCCGACGGTCATCGGCGAAAGGATCGCGCCGACGCGGCCGATGCCGATCGCCCAGCCCAGGCCGGTGGTGCGCACGGTGGGCGCGAACACGATCGGCGCCACCGCATACAGGCCGGCCATCGAGCCGAACAGCGCCGCACCGATCACGAAGGCCACGGGGAAGGCCAGCTGCAACTGCGTGCCGAGCGTGGCGAACGCCGCCATTCCCAGTGCGGCGATCAGGAAGCTGACGGCGGTCAACCGCGGCAGCGCGAAACGTGCGGCCAGGCCGCCGAACAAGGCGCCGCCGACGATGCCGCCCAGGTTCAACAGCACCCCGCCGGTGACGCCCTGCTCGGCCGACAGCCCGGCCTGCACCAGCAGTTTCGGCGTCCAGCTCAGCACGAAATAGAAGGCGAACATGTGCATGAAGAAGCCCAGCGCGATCAGCACGCTGTTGCGGCGCAGTTGCGGGGTGAACAACGCAGCGTAGCCCGCCTTCTCCTGCACCGGCGGGCGCGGCGGCAGCGCGTCAAGGGTCGGTGCACGCATGCGCGCCAGCAGCACGTTGAGCCGCGCCAGCGCATCCGGCGGGCGCCGGCTGAGCAGGAAGTCCAGCGATTCGGGCAGCAGCGCCAGCACCACCGGGATGCACAGCAGCGAGGCGAGTGCGCCGAACAGGAAGGCCGCATGCCAGCCCCAGCGTTCCAGCAGCATCGCGGCGATCAACCCGCCCAGCGTGGCGCCGATGGGATAGCCGGTGGCCTGCAGGGCCACTGCGGTGCTGCGCCACTTCGGGCTGGCGTATTCGGCGGTGATCACGCCGACGCCGGCGAGCATGCCGCCGATGCCGATGCCGGTGAACACGCGCAGCGCCGCAAGTTGCCAGATGTCCTGCGCCAGTGCCGAGGCGGCCATGCCGACGGTCAGGATCGCCAGGCAGCACAGGATCATGTTGCGCCGGCCCCAGCGGTCGGCCAGCGGCGCCAGCAGCAGCGAGCCCAGCGCCATGCCCACCAGCCCGGCGCTGAGCGCGATCCCCAGCAGCTTGCCGGACAAACGCCAGGCCTCCGACACGTGCGGGGCGATGAAGGCCATCACCATCACGTCGAACCCGTCGAGCATGTTCAACAGCACGCAGACCGCGATCGCCGTCCACTGGAACCCGCTCATGCGATTCAGGACGAGGGCGGTGGGCGGGGCGGCGGCATGGCTCATGGCAACACTCCTGCAGGAACGGCGAACGAGGACGGCAGCGTCGCGGGATTACTTGGGCGGCGCGGCGGCATGCAGCGCATCGAGCGTCTGCCGCAACCGCGCCGCGTCGATCTGCCCGGGCGCCGAGGCGCTGCCGAGCATGCCGAAGGTCAGGCTCTGCCCGAAGGTCTCGCCGGACAGCCGCGACACCGCACCCAGCGGCCCCATCGCCATGGTCAGCAGCGGCTGGCCACTGCGCTGGCGCATCTGCCAGGTGGCGTCGAGCAGGTGCAGCACGTCGCCCGGATCTCGCGGCATCACCGCGATCTTCAGCACGTCGGCGCCCAGCGCCTGTTGCCGCTGCAGCCGCGCCACGATCTCCGCCACCGGCGGGGTGGCGTGGAAGTCGTGGCTGGACATCACCACGTACACGCCCTGCCGGTGTGCGCGCTCGACCACCTGCCGCAGCACCGCCGGGTCGCGGAACATCTCCACGTCGAGCAGGTCGGCGAAGCGCGCGTCCAGCAGGCGCGCGTACAGCGCGCCGTAGGCGGCATCGTCGATCGCCACCGCACCGCCCTCGGCCTTGGTACGGAAGGTCAGCAGCAGCGGCTTGCCGTGCAGTGCCTGCGCCAGGCGCGGCCCCAGGGCCGCCAGCGCCGCCGCGTCGGTGGCCCCGTCCATCAGGTCGATGCGCCACTCGGCCAGGTCCGCATCGGGCGAGGCGGCGATGCGCTGCGCCTGCGCCAGCGCCTCCCCGGCATCGTGCGCGGTGATCGGCACGATGATCTTGGGCAGGCCGGTGCCGATGGCGAGCCCGCGGATCTGCAGCACGCGCGGCGGCGGCAGCGGCGCGCCCGCGGACGGCGCGGCGGGCGCCGCTGCCGGAGGCGCCGCGGGTGCGGCCTGCAGCGGCGATGCCAGCAGCAGGCCGGCGCAGCACAGGAAGGTCAGTCGTCGTGAGAACAAGGGCATCGGGATCGGCCTGGGCAGGAGGCGCGCAGCGCGCGCTCAGAAGGTGAGCTTGACCTGCAGCCCCACCGCCAGCGCGTTGTCGGTGCGCGCATAGGCGAAGGTGCCGGGGTTGACGATGTACTGCACGTCCGGCCGCAGCATCAGCCAAGGGGTCAGCTGCGCGCTGTAGGACAGTTCGTAGAGTTCCTCGGCGGTATCGAGCGCGAACACCGGCGCCTCCGGCGGCACGCCGGCATCGCGCAGCGCCGCGCGGCGCGCGTCGAGCAGGCGATGGTTGATGTCGGCGCCGACGTAGCCCAGCGCGATGCGGTCCTGGCTGCGCCGGCCGATGCCCTGGTAGACGCCGCCCAGCGCGTACCAACGGGTGATCTGCGCGGTGGCATGGTCGGACACCATGTACTGGGCGAAGCCGGTGAGGCCGCGGCCGCGCTCGCCGCCGGGCGAATACAGCTTCTGTTCCACCAGCAGGTAGGCGCCGTCGCGGCCGGTGGTGGCGCGCGGGTCCAGGCCCTTGCGCGGCACGCGCGAGGAGTCGTAGTAGCCGCCGAACTTGTAGGTGCCCGGGTAGTTGCCGCCGGCGCCCGGCGTCCAGGTGAGTTCGACGGGGAACAGCGAGCCGGTGGTGCCGCGCGCGTCCAGGTCGAAGGCGGTGTGCACGTTGTTGTTGGTGCTGGGGTTGACCTGGAACCAGCCGACCCGCAGGTTCGCCGCCGGCGTCAGTTGCTGCGCCACTTCCGCGCCCCAGCGTGCGTTCGGATAGTTGTACCAGCCGCTGTTGCCGGACATCGCCAGCGGATGCGCGCAGAACGCGGCGTTGACGAAGTTGGTCAGCAGCGTGTGCGCGCCGAACTGGTTGCCCATCGCGTAGAAGCCGGCCTTGATGTAGCTGCGCCCGTCGTTGAAACGGCGGTCGTAGCTCAGTTCGGTGAGCCGGGTGAACTGGCCGCCGTAGGCTTCCTGGATCGGGAAGCGGTTGCCGAGCAGGTCGGCCGAGGTGCTGCGGCCGCGGCGGTCGTTGACGGTCACGTGCAGCGTGCCGCCGCCCCAGCCGGCCAGTTTCGCCAGGTCCAGGTCCACGCCCAGCCGCACCTGCTGCGCATAGCGCGCACCGCGCTCGCCGCGGCCGCCGTCGACCAGGCCCATGGCTTCGCCGACGTAGTCGCCGCGCACGTTGACGCCGCGCTGCAGCCAGTCGCTGCGCGTGCCGTCCCAGTCGCCGGTCAAGGTGCTGTGCGCCAGGTCGGCGGCGTCCTGCGCGGCGGCGACCGCCGGGGCGAAGGCGATGGCCCCGGCCAGCAGCGACCAGGCCGGCAGCGACGGTAGGCGGCTCACGGCGCCACCGCCAGTGGCGCGCTCAGCGGCGAGGTCGCGCCATCGTCGCTGGTGACGGTGGCGGTGAGCGTGGCCAACGCCGCGCCGTCGCCGTCGCCGTCGCCGTCCAGCGGCAGCGCAAAGCGGCCCTGTCCCTGTGCATCCACTTGCGCCTCGACGCGGCCCAGATAGCGTTCGGCCTCGTCGTCGCCGGGCCGGCGATTGCCGAACAGCTCCACCGTGTAGAGATGGCCGGGCCGGCCGACGAAGCTGCCCTGCACCTGCGGCACGCCGGCGCCACGCTCGATCGCGCGCAACTGCGGAGCGGCCTGGCCGAAGTTCGGCGGCGGTTGGCAACCGTCGGGCGCAGCAGCGCCGCAGATCGCCGCGCGCTTGCGCGGGTCCGGATCGACGCCGATGCCGCGCGAGCCGACGAAGGGCGCATGCTCCAGGCCCGGCACGCCGAACACGATGGCGCCGCGCGGCTGGCCCGGGGCGCAGGCACCGCCGGCGAAGCAGCGTTCGATCTTCAGGCCATTGCCGGACAGCAGGTTGGCGCTGAACCGGTTGGGCTCGCTACGCGGCTGCGGGCGTACCGCGATGCCGATGCCGTTGCCGGTCAGGCGGTTGCCCTCGATCAGATTGTCGCGGCCAGTGACGCTGACCCCGATCGAATTGCCGGCGAAGTCGTTGTCGGCGATGGTGTTGCGGTTGCCCCAGTTGATCTGCAGCCCGTCGGAATAGCGCTCGAAGCGGTTGCGCAGCACGGTGTTGTCGTTGCCCCACAGGATCTCGATGCCCTGCGAGGGCTCGGGGTTGGCGTCGGTGGAGCGGAACACGTTGTCGGCCACCAGGTTCCAGGCCGCGCCGCGGGTCAGTTCCAGGCCGTCGCCGTTGTCGAGGAAGGTGTTGCGCTCGATGCGGTTGCGCACCGTGGTGGTGGCGGTGGACTGGCCGTTGCCGTCGTCGCCGGTCAGCATCACCCCGGCGCCGCCGTGGTTGGCGACGATGCGGTTGTCGCGCAGCACATTGTCGCTGGCGCGGTTGAGCAGCACGCCGATGCAGAAGTTGCGGATCTCCAGGCCGCTCAGTTCCACGCCCTGGGTGTCGCGCAGCACCAGGCCCGGCAGCGTGGTGCTGCGCACGTTGGTGCCGAACTGGCCCTTCTCCGCGCCCGGGCAGGCGGCGGTGCCCTTGCCGTGGATGTAGCCGGCACCGTCGATGGCGATGTACTGGCCGTCGTGCGCCCGCGCCAGGCCCGCCACCTGCAGCGGCCCCTGCAGCGCCGGCAGCGGCGCGCGCGGGCGGATCACGTACGGCGGCGCGCCCACCGCGGCGATCTCGATGCGGTAACGGCCGGGGGCCTGGTTGGCGGTGGCGATCGCCCAGCGCAGGGAGCCCGGGGCATCGTCGTCGGCGTAGCGGTCCACGGTGAGCACGCTGCGCTCCGGCGGCGGCGGCTCGGCCTGGTAGGCGCACACGGCACCGGGAAGCAGGGCCGCGAGCAGGGCCAGGCCGCGGGAAAACGCACAGGACATGCACCATCTCCAACAGAATCGGGACCGCACCGGCGGCGGGCGGCGCCGCGGCCGCCAGCGGGCACGCGTCGCGCGCTGCCAGACGCCGGGACAGCGGCAACGCTAGTTTTATCGCACTGCACCATTCAAGTGCGAATATCGATTAGCGGTGCGTTTATCGCACAACCGCGTGCTTCGCCCAGCCGCTCGGGCGCTCCACGGGCGGCAGCCGGCGCCAGGCGCCGCGCTATCATCGGCGCCCGCGTGGCCGCCGGCCGCCCACCGCCGGAGAGCAGCATGTCCCCGATCCGCCCCTACCTCGACACGACTCCGCAGCTGGGCGCGCGCGTCTATGTCGACCCGGCCTGCACCGTGATCGGCGACGTGGTGCTGGAGGACGACGTGTCGGTATGGCCGGGCACGGTGATCCGCGGCGACGTCAACTACGTGCGCATCGGCGCGCGCAGCAACATCCAGGACGGCAGCATCATCCACGTCAGCCACCACAGCCCGTTCAACGCGGCCGGCTACCCGACCCTGATCGGCGCGGACGTGACCGTGGGCCACGGCACCATCATCCATGCCTGCACCATCGAGGACCTGTGCCTGATCGGCATGGGCGCCTGCATCCTCGACGGCGCCACGGTGAAGAAATACGGCTTCGTCGGTGCCGGTGCGGTGGTCGGCCCGGGCAAGACCGTCGGCGAGGGAGAGCTGTGGCTGGGCAATCCCGCGCGCAAGGCGCGCATGCTCAGCGACAAGGAGATCGAGAGCCTGCACTACTCGGCGCAGCACTACGTGCGGCTGAAGGACCGTTACCTCACCGGCAACGGCTGAGGCCACTGCGGTGGTTGCGGCACCTGCGCCGCGGCTGGCGTGCGCCGCGCGCTTGCGCGACACTAGGCGCCTCTGGCGTGGGGACGCCACCGAACGAATGGAATCGCCGATGATCAAGATCTCGCTGCGCGGCCTGCTGGCCGTTTTTTTCTGCGCGCTGTGCGCCACCGCCGGCCCGGCCCTGGCCCAGGACAACGGCCCGGACATGACCGCCGAGCAGTTCGTCGGCTCGCTGCATTTCCGCGACGGGCATATCGAACTGCCGCAGGCCAAGGTGCATTTCGACCTCGGCCCGGCGTTCCGCTTTCTGGACAAGGCCGACGCGCGCAGGGTGCTGGAAAGCTACTGGGGCAACCCGCCCGACGACGACGTGCTGGGCCTGATCGTGCCGCGCCAGCCCGCGCTCGACGAGAAGGGCAGCTGGGCGGTGGTCGTCACCTATTCCGACGACGGTTACGTGTCCGACGAGGACGCCAGCAAGATCGACTACCAGGCCATGCTCAAGGACATGCAGGAGGAGACGCGCGACTCCAACGCGCAGCGCAAGAAGGCCGGCTACGAGCAGGTCGACCTGATCGGCTGGGCGGTGCCGCCGCGCTACGACACCGGCAGCAAGAAGCTGTACTGGGCGCGCGAACTGGCGTTCGCCGGCGAGCACGAGCACACCCTCAACTACGACATCCGCGTGCTCGGCCGGCATGGCTATCTGAGCCTCAATGCGGTCTCCGGCATGGGCGAACTGGCGCAGGTGCGCGAGGGCATGCAGCAGTTGCTGCCGATGGCCGAGTTCGACAGCGGCGCCCGCTATGCCGACCACAACCCGTCCACCGACAAGATCGCCAGCTACGGCCTGGCTACCCTGATCGGCGGCGGCCTGGCGGCCAAGGCCGGCCTGTTCGCCAAGCTGGGCCTGTTGTTGGCCAAGGCCTGGAAGCTGCTGCTGGTCGGCCTGATGGCGCTGGTCGCCGGCGTGCGCAAGCTGTTCTCCGGGCGCCAGCGCGACGGCGGCACGGTACGCTGATCGGCGCCGCCGGCGTGCTGGGCAATTCACGCCACGCCGGCTAAAGTGCCGCTTCGGAGCAGGACGCAGTCGAGAGCAGCATGCCGCCACAGGCAGCCGGCCGAACGGAAGGACGGCCTCCCCACATCGCAGGTGCCCGTGTCCGCCGCACCACCTGGCGGCGGTAAGCGGCATGCTCGATACCTACCGCGAAGTCATCACCCCCGAGGGCGTGCCGCTGCATCTGCCGGCCGCCGGTGCGGTGCCGCGCGCGCTGGCCTGGCTGATCGACCTGGCGCTGCGCTTCGCCCTGCTCACCGCCATGGGCATGTTCCTCGGCCTGCTCGGCGGCCTCGGCCAGGGCCTGTACCTGGTGGCGATGTTCCTGGTGTTCTGGGCGTACCCGATCGTGCTGGAGGGCTGGCGCGGCCAGACCCTGGGCAAGCAGGCGCTGGGCCTGCGCGTGGTGGCGCGCAACGGCGCGCCGGTGGGCTGGATGGCCGCGATCACCCGCAACCTGCTGCGCACCGTGGACATGCTGCCGTTCGGCTACGCCGTCGGCCTGATCGCCTGCCTGTTCGACACCCATTCGCGGCGCCTGGGCGACCTGGTCGCGGGCACGCTGGTGGTGCACCAGCCGCCGCGCGAGGACGAGGCGCTGCCGCCGATCGCCAGCGCGCTCGCGCCGCCGCGACCGCTGCTGCCGGCCGAACAGGCGGCGCTGATCGCCTTCGCCGAGCGCGCGCCGCGGCTCACCCCGGAGCGGCAACTGGAACTGGCCGCGCTGGCGCAGCCGCTGACCGACACGCCGGGCCAGGCCGGGGTGCTGCGCCTGTACGCGATGGCCAACTGGCTGCTGGGCCGCCGATGAAACAGGAACAGTTCGTCCTCCGTCATCAGCAGGAATGGCAGGTGTTCGAGGCCTGGCTGCAGCGCAGCGCGCGCACGTCGGCGCCGAACAAGGCCGGCGCCGCCGACGACGCCAGCAAGACCGCCGCGCAGCCGACGCCGCTCGCCGACGAGGACATGCCGGCGCGCTACCGGCGCGTGTGCCACCAGCTGGCACTGGCACGCAGGCGCGGCTACAGCCCGCAGGTCACCGCGCGCCTGCAGCACCTGATGCAGCAGGGCCACACCGTCCTGTACCGGGCGCCGCGTCCGCGCTGGCGGCGCGCGGCGGAATTCCTGTTCGCCGAGTTCCCGCAGCTGGTGCGCAGCCAGGCCGGCTACATGGCGGCGGCCACCGCGCTGTTCGTGGTGCCGCTGGTGACCATCTTCGTGCTGCTGCAGTTCCGTCCGGAACTGATCCACGGGTTGATGGACCCGATGCAGGTCACCCAGGTCGAACGCATGTACGACCCGGCCGCCAGCGCACAGAAGCTCGGCCGCGACAGCGGCACCGATTGGCAGATGTTCGGCCACTACATCATGAACAACATCAGCATCGGCCTGCGCACGTTCGCCAGTGGCCTGCTGGCTGGACTGGGCACGGTGCTGGTGCTGCTGTTCAACGGCATCACCATCGGCGCGGTGGCCGGGCACCTGCACCAGATCGGCTACGGCGTCACCTTCTGGCGCTTCGTTGCCGGGCATGCGCCGTTCGAGCTGACCGCGATCGTGATCGCCGGCGGCGCCGGCCTGCAGCTCGGCCTGAAGGTGCTGGCGCCGGGACGGCGGCAGCGCATCGATGCGCTGGTCGAAGGCGGCAAGATCGGCGCGCGGCTGTGCCTGGGCGTGGCTGCGATGCTGCTGGTGGCCGCCTTCATCGAGGCGTTCTGGTCGTCCATCGCGACCGTGCCTGCGTGGATCAAGTACAGCGTGTCGGCGGCGCTCTGGACGCTGGTGCTGGCGTGGCTGTGGCGCGGCGGGCGCGGCCGCGCGGAGGCGATCGATGCGGATTGAGCGCCTGGACGTGGTGCTGCGCGCACGCTCGGCCTGGGAAGCGATGGAACTGGGCAGCGCCCTGGTCCGCCGCCACGCCGGGGCGATCTGGAAGCCCTGGCTGCTGGTCACCCTGCCGCTGTTCGCCGTGCTCAACCTCGGCGCCTGGGCGATCGATGCGCTGTGGCTGGCACCGCTGCTGCTGTGGTGGCTGAAGCCGGTGCTGGACCGGATCCCGCTGTTCGTGATCTCGCGTGCGGTGTTCGGCGACGTGCCGCGTGTGCGCGACACCGTGCGCGCGCAGGGCGCCTGGGGCTGGCGCACCCTGATCGGCTACCTGACCTGGCGCCGGTTGAGTCCGGCGCGCAGCGTGTTCATGCCGCTGGAATTGCTGGAAGGCGCGAGCGCCAGCCAGCAGCGCGAGCGCCGCCGCACCCTGGGCGGGGCGATCTACGGCCATGCGCTGCTGATGGCCAGCGTCTTCGCCACGTTCGAAGGCATGCTCAGCCTGGCCTGCATCGCCACGATCTTCCTGTTCGTGCCCATCGACCTGCTGCCGGAAACCGCGCGCGCGGCCTGGTCGCTGATCGGCCAGCAGACCCCGGTGTGGGCGGACATCGGCTTCAATGCCATCGCCTGGCTGGCGATCACCCTGATCGAACCGTTCTTCGTCGGCGCCGGCTTCGGCCTGTACCTCAACCGGCGTACCCAGCTCGAAGCCTGGGACGTGGAAATGGCGCTGCGTCGCATGGCCGCGCGCCTGCGCGGCGCCGCGCCGCTGGCGGTGCTGTGCGTGGCCCTGCTCGCCGCGCCGGCCGCGGCGCTGCGTGCGCAGCCGGCGGCCGACGACACGGCGGTGCAGACGGCGGCGGAGCAGGATGCTCCCGCCGACGCCGGGCGCGATGACGGGACCGATGCCGATACCGATGCCCACACGGACACGGACAGTGATGCGGATGCGGATGCCGACACCGACAGCAAGTCCGCCGCCGATACCCACCACCACAACGCCGCGCATCCGGTCCCGCTGGACGAGGTGTTCGACACCGAGCCCGCCGCCGATGCGCGCTTCGCCCGCGCCGCCGACCGCGCCTACGCCGACCCGCTGCTGACCGCCAAGCGCACCATCGGCTACTGGAAGAAGCGCAATCCCGACGAACCGCCCAAGCCGGACGACAAGCAGCAAGACCTCACCGCGTTCGGCAAATGGATGAAGGCCACCGCCCAGGCCATCGCGTTCGTCGGCAAGTGGGGCATGTGGGTGCTGGCCGGCATCCTGCTGCTGATGCTGCTGCTGACCGCCAGGCACTGGCTGCCGTGGATGCGCGGCACCGGGCGCCGGCGTGCAACGGTGGCGACGGCACCGGAGCACACGCCGGTGCTGGCGCCGCAACCGCTGCCGGACGACGTGGCGACGGTGGCACGACGCGCCTGGCGCGAAGGCCGCCACCGCGACGCGCTCGCGCTGCTGTACCGGGCGAGCGTGGCGACGCTGTGCGAGCGCGCCGATCTGGTGCTGCCGCCCAGCGCCACCGAGGCGCAGTGCCTGCGCGCCGCGCAACGCCTGCCCGATGACGCCGACCGCAGCCTGTTCGCACGCATGGTGCGGGTCTGGCAGCACGCCGCCTATGCAGGCCGGCTGCCCGAGGACGGCGCCTTCGACGCGCTGGTCGACGACCTGCAGCGCCAGTTCCGGTGGCAGGCATGAACAGCGGCACGCGCAATGCGCTGATCTTCCTGGTCGGCCTGCTGCTGGTCAGCGTCGGCGCGGCCTGGTTCTTCGGCCGCTACGAACGCGCCGAGCGGGAGATCGTGCTGCCGCCGCGCGGCGAGGCCGCCTACAACCCGCTGTACGCGCTGCGCCAGACCCTGCGCGCCGACGGCGTGCGTGCCGAGTCGCGGCAACGCCTGGACCTGGAGGCGATGCGCCTGCGCCCGCACGACAGCGTGGTGCTGTATGGCGACCCACGCATGCTCGGCAAGGCCGACGGCGACGCCTTGCTGGACTGGGTGGAGCATGGCGGACATCTGGTGCTGCGCACGCCCACCGCGGAGGTCAAGCGCGGCGACGTGCCGATCCTGGAAGCGCTGGACATCACCGTCGAGGCGCGCAGCCCGGACGACTGCCTGGTCATGGCGGTGCCGGGCGCGGCGCCACACAAGGTGTTCTGCGGCGGCCGCCGCTTCAACATCGACCCGGATACGCCCAGCAACTGGTGGAGCGGCGAGGACGACGACTTCGTGTTCGCGCGCGTGCCCTACGGCGACGGCAGCGTGGACGTGCTGTCGGAACTGGATTTCCTCGAGAACCAGGACGACCGGCTCGGCAGGATGTTCGAGGGCTCGCCGATGGAAGACGATCCGGTGCTGCGCAGCGGCGGGCTGCGCGAGGCCGGCAACCGCCTGCTGGCACGCCAGGTGCTGGGGCCGAACTACGGCCAGGGCACCATCCACCTGATCTATTCGGCCGAACTGCCGTCGCTGTGGCGCACCCTGTTCACCCGCGGCTGGCCGGCCTGGCTGCCCGCGTTGCTGGTCCTGCTGGCCTGGCTGTGGTCGCGCATGCAGCGTTTCGGGCCGCTGCTCGCGGCGCCGGCCGAGGATCGCCGTTCGCTGCTGGAACACGTGCGCGCCAGCGGCGAACACCTGCTGCGCTACGGCCGCGCCGACCTGCTGCACGCGGCGGTACGCGAGGCGTTCCTGGCGCGGCTGCGCCGGCGCGCGCCGATCGCCGCCGCGCTGGAGGGCCCGGCCCAGGCCGCCGCCATCGCCGAACGCCTGCAGCTGCCGGTGGCGCAGGTCGAACAGGCGCTGCAACCACCGCCGCCCAACCAACCCGCCGCCTTGCGCGAGCGCATCCGCCTCCTCGTCCAGATGAGAAACCAGCTATGACCACCGCCTCCTCCGACGCCGTCGCGCCGCTCGCCGGCCCTGCCCTGATCGAACGCGCCGAGGCGATCCGCGCCGCGGTCGGCCACGCCTTCATCGGCCAGCCGGAGGTGCTGGACCAGATCCTGATCGCGCTGCTAGCCGGCGGGCATGTGCTGATCGAGGGCGTGCCCGGCCTCGGCAAGACCCTGCTGGTGCGCGCGCTGGCGCAGGCCCTGGAACTGAACTACGCACGCGTGCAGTTCACCCCGGACCTGATGCCCAGCGACGTCAGCGGCCACGCCGTGTACGACCCCAAGACCGAGAGCTTCAAGATCCGCCGCGGCCCGGTGTTCACCCACCTGCTGCTGGCCGACGAGATCAACCGCGCCCCGGCCAAGACCCAGTCGGCGCTGCTGGAAGTGATGCAGGAAGGCCAGGTCACCATCGAAGGCACGGCCTTCCCGCTGGCGCCGCCGTTCCTGGCCCTGGCCACGCAGAACCCGGTCGAGCAGGAAGGCACCTACCCGTTGCCGGAAGCGCAGCTGGACCGCTTCCTGCTGAAGATCCTGATCGACTACCCGCAACTGGAAGACGAGGCGCGCATGGTCGCCGCGGTCACCAGCGGCCGCAGCGCTGGCGACTTCGACCTGTCGCAGGTGCCGCGCGTGCTCGGCGCCGAGGACGTGGTGGCGATGCAGGCCGGCACCGCGGCCATCGCCGTCGACCCGCAAGTCATCGACTACGCCGTGCGCATCGTCGCCGCCACCCGCCGCTGGCCCGGCATTGCGCTCGGCGCCGGCCCGCGCGGCAGCATCGCCCTGGTCCGCGCGGCGCGCGCGCAAGCCGTGCTGTCCGGCCGCGACTTCGTCATCCCCGACGACATCCGCGACGTGGCCAAGCCGGCCCTGCGCCACCGCATCGCCCTGGCCCCGGAACTGCAGATCGAAGGCCAGAGCGCCGACGACGCCCTCGGTGGGTTGCTGGCCAAGGTGGAGGCGCCGCGGAAATGAGCGGGGAGTCGGGAATGGGGAATGGGGAATGGGAAAAGCCGGGGTTCCCGGCGTTGCCCGTAATTCCCGATTGCAGTGATCTGACGAACGCAGCGACCCGTCGCGCTGCAGCCCTGCCGCTTTTCCCATTCCCCATTCCC
>NZ_NMPP01000018.1:0-10267 GCF_009192885.1 Xanthomonas sp. LMG 12462
GGCCGCGCACTGTGGGGCAAGCCGTCGCGCGACGCAAGCGCGGCCGCAAACGCACGAGGCCCGCATCGGCGGGCCTCGTCGGGGGCGCGAAACCGGGTCGCTTACAGCGCGGCGCCGGCGTGGCCCTGGTTCTTTTCCTGCTCGGTCGCCTCGCGCACGCCGGCCACTTCCACGGCGAAGTGCAGCACCTGCCCGGCCAGCGGGTGGTTGCCGTCGATGGTCACCAGTTGCTCGCCGACCTCGGTGACCGTGACCAGCAGCGGGCCCTGGTCGGTCTGCGCCTGGAACTGCATGCCCGGCGCCAGCGATGCGGCATCCGGGAACGAACCACGCGGCACCTGCTGCACCAGTTGCTCGTGGCGCGGGCCGTAGCCTTCGGCCGGGATCACGTCGGCCTTGACCGACTCGCCGGTGCGCTTGCCGGTCAGCGCCTTTTCCAGGCCCGGCACGATGTTGCCGGCGCCGTGCAGGTAGCTCAGCGGATTGTCCGGCGAGGACTGGTCGATCACTTCACCGGCGTCGTCGGTGAGGGTGTAGTGGATGGTGGCGACAAGCCCGTTGGCGATCTCCATGGGAAACCTCGTTCAGTGAGTAAGGGGGATACGCCGGCACAGTCACAGCGCGATGAGAGGGGTGCTACCCGGCTACCCTAACGAAAAGCGGCGCAGGGCCGCAAGTCGCGTCGGGGCGCCGCCATTCAGGCCGGCGGCGGCCGGCGCAGCGCGGTGCGCCGGGCCAGCCAGGTCTCCGGGGTCTGCGGCTTGACGAACAGCGCCTGTAGTTCCGGATGCTCGGCGCGCGCGGCGGCCTCGATGCGCTCGATGCACGCTTCGATCTGCGCGGTGCTGCGCTGGTCCTCGAACTCGGCGCTGAGCGCGGCCACCACCTGGTCCGGCCCCATCTGCACGCTGAGTACGCCGTTGACCGCGCGCACGTCCGGATCGGCCGCGGCAATGCGCCGCAGCGCGTCGCCGAGCGGACGCGCCGCCGGCTCGCCGATCAGCAGGCCCTTGGTCTCGCGTGC
Organism: Xanthomonas sp. LMG 12462; assembly: GCF_009192885.1. Taxonomy (NCBI): domain Bacteria; kingdom Pseudomonadati; phylum Pseudomonadota; class Gammaproteobacteria; order Lysobacterales; family Lysobacteraceae; genus Xanthomonas; species Xanthomonas sp. LMG 12462. The sequence continues at coordinate 1,025 of NZ_NMPP01000018.1, forward strand.
CAGCACGAACGCCGAACAGGCCAGCACCGCGGCGATGCCGACGGAGGCGACGCCATCCAGTTCCGGCATGTCCAGCCATTGCGCGGCGAGCAGCCCGGCCAGCGCGATCAACAGGCCGATCAACGCCGCGCTGTCTTCCACCAGCACGGTGAACAGGCTCGGGTCCTTGCTCTCGCGGAACGCCTGTACGTAGCTCAGGCGGCCCTTGCGCGCGCGGAACTCGCGCAGCGAGACCCACCACGAGCCGCCCTCGAACAACAGCGACAGCCCCAGCACGATGTAGTTGAGGGTGTGGTCGCTGGCCGGCTGCGGATCGCGGATATGGGCGATGCCCTCGTACAGCGACACCCCCGCGCCGAGCGCGAACACCAGCAGGGCGACGATGAAGCTCCAGAAGTACAGTTCGCGTCCATGGCCGAACGGATGGGTGGCATCGGCCGGGCGCGCGGCGCGGCGCAGGCCGTACAGCAGCAACAGTTCGTTGACCGTGTCCACCAGCGAATGCACGCCTTCGCTGAGCATCGCCGAGCTGCCCGAGAGCCCGGCGGCGACGAACTTGGCGATGGCGATGGCGAGATTGCCGGCGAGCGCGGCGTAGATCGCGAGACGGGACCCGGACGAGGCGGACATGGCATTCCTGCGGCTGGCGCGGCCGCACGGCGGCACGGGGCGGGCGGCTACAATAGGCGGCTCGCCGTCGTCGCCGTATCAAGGATTCCCATGCCCGCCGCACCCGCCTGCCCGCAATGCACCCTGGAAAACACCTATGTCGATGGCGCCAACTGGGTGTGCGCGGACTGCGGCCACGAGTGGCCGGTCGCGGCTGACGCCGCCAACGATGCGGCGACGGTGGTACGCGACAGCAACGGCAACGTGCTGCAGGCCGGCGACACGGTGGTGGTGATCAAGGACCTGAAGGTCAAGGGCTCGTCGATCCCGCTCAAGCAGGGCACGGTGATCCGCGGCATCCGCCTGGTCGAAGACGATGCCGAACACATCGAAGGCAACTCGGACAAGATCAAGGGCCTGGTGCTGAAGACCTGCTTCCTGCGCAAGGCCTGAGCGGGCGAGCCCCACTGCATCGCCCGCCGCGGCGGCACCGATGCGGTGCCGCCGCAGGACGCGATCAATCCAGCGTCGGGTAGTCGGTGTAGCCCTTGGCGCCGCCGCCGTACAGCGTGTCGGCGTCCACCTGGTTCAAGGGCGCGTCGCGGCGCAGTCGTTCCACCAGGTCCGGGTTGGCGATGAACGGGCGGCCGAACGCCACCGCGTCGGCGCGACCGGAGGCCACGGTCTGTTCGGCCAGTGCCTTGTCGTAGCCGTTGTTGACCAGCCACGGACCATGGAACTTGGCGCGCAGCGCGGCGTAGTCGAAGGCGATGTTGTCGCGCGGGCCGCCGGTGGCGCCTTCGATCACGTGCACGAAGGCCAGGCCCAGCGGGTCCAGGCGTTCCACCGCGCGCTCGAACAGCGGCTGCGGATCGCTGTCGCGCGCATCGTTGGCCGGGGTCACCGGCGACAGGCGCACGCCGGTACGGTCGGCGCCGATCTCCTGCGCCACCGCCTCCACCACTTCGAACAGCAGGCGGGTGCGGTTCTCGATGCTGCCGCCGTAGGCGTCGTCGCGGTGATTGCTGCCGTCGCGCAGGAACTGGTCGATCAGGTAGCCGTTGGCGGCATGCACTTCCACGCCGTCGAAGCCGGCGGCGATGGCGTTGCGGGCGGCGCGGCGGAAGTCCTCGATCAGCGCGGGGATCTCGTCCAGGCGCAGCGCGCGTGGGGCGGAGACGTCGGTGAAGCCCTCGGCGGTGAAGGTCTTGGCATCGGCGCGCAGCGCGCTGGGCGCCACCGGCGCGGCGCCGCCCGGCAGCAGGCTGACGTGCGAGATGCGGCCGACGTGCCACAGCTGCAGCACGATCTTGCCGCCACGGCGATGCACCTCGTCGGTGACTTTCTTCCAGGCCGCGACCTGCGCGTCGCTGTAGATCCCCGGGGTGTCCTTGTAGCCCTGGCCCATCGGGCTGATCTGGGTCGCCTCGGCGATGAGCAGGCCGGCGCTGGCGCGCTGGCCGTAGTACTCGGCGGCCAGTGGCGAGGGGATGCGGCCTTCGCCTTCGGCACGGTTGCGGGTCAGGGGCGCCATCACGATGCGGTTGGCCAGTGCGATCGCGCCCAGGCGCAGCGGCGTGAACAGCGGGGAAGCGGTGTCGGTCATCGGTGGGTCTCTTGGTGGTGGGGTGGGGCGGCCGACCCTACAGCGGGGCGCTGCAAGGCGGCGTGCGTGCAGGACATGGGGACGCGCGCGGCGGTTTCGCGTCGGTGCGGTGGGACAGTGCGTTGCTGCGGCGGCACCTTCGCGAGGGCATCGCCACCCCGGGCGCCACCAGCGGCACCGCGCAACGCGGCGTTGCGCAGGCGGGGCTGCAGGACTTGCTGCAATGCACAATAATGGGCGGCCCTTTCCTTCGGGACGTGCGCATGACCTCATCCGCCACGGTGCCGCTGTCGCGGCGCGGCTACGTGCTGATCCTGTTCGCGCTGGCGATGGGCGGTTTCGCGATCGGCACCAGCGAGTTCTCCACCATGGGGCTGATGCCGTACATCGGCCGTGGTCTGGTCATCGATGCGCCACAGGTCGGGCATCTGATCAGTGCCTATGCGCTGGGCGTGGTGGTCGGTGCGCCGCTGCTGGCGATCCTCGGCGCGCGCTGGTCGCGCCGCGATCTGCTGCTGGCGCTGATGGGCTTCTATGCGTTCGGCAATCTCGCCAGCGCGGTGGCGCCGGACTATCACAGCATGCTGCTGGCGCGCTTCGTCGCCGGCCTGCCGCACGGCGCCTATTTCGGCGTGGCGACCCTGGTGGCCGCCTCGATCGGTCCGCCCGACCAGCGCGGTGCGGCGGTCAGCCGGGTGCTGCTCGGCCTCAACCTGGCGGTGCTGGTCGGCAACCCGCTGGCGACCTGGCTCGGCCAGGTGGCGGAATGGCGCTACGCCTACGCCCTGGTCGCGGCGATCGCGGTGCTGACGGTGGTGCTGGTGTGGCGACTGCTACCGGCCGATCCGCAGGAGGCGCGGCCCTCGCCGTTGCGCGAACTGCGCGCCTTCAACCGCACGCAGGTGTGGCTGGCGCTGGGCATCGGCGCGATCGGTTTCGCCGGCATGTTCTGCGTCTTCAGCTATCTGGCGCCGACCCTGATGGAGGTCACCGGCGTGTCCGAACACTGGATCCCGGTGGCGATGGGCGCGTTCGGGCTGGGCGGGTTGCTCGGCAATCTGGCCGGCGGCTGGCTGTTCGACCGGATGCAGTTCCGCGCGGTGCCGCTGGTGCTGCTGTGGTCGCTGGCGGTGTTGCTGGTGTTCCCGCTGGCGGCCACTTCGCCGTGGGCGGTGCTGCCGGCGGTGGTCGCGGTCGGCAGCATGGGCGCGCTGGCGCCGGTGTTGCAGACCCGCCTGATGGACGTGGCCAGCGATGCGCAGACGCTGGCCGCCGCCTCCAACCATGCCGCGTTCAACCTGGCCAATGCGCTGGGGCCGTGGCTGGGCGGCATCGCGATCGGCGCCGGCCTGGGCTGGACCTCCACCGGCTATGTCGGCGCGGCGATGGCCGTGGGCGGCCTGCTGATCTACCTGTGGGCGCGCCAGGCGGGACGGCGTGCGGCCTGCGCGCATGCGGCCGGCTAGGGGGCGCTAGCGCAGCGGCCGCGCGGTGGAAGACAGCCGCCGCAGCGCGTCCAGCTTGCCTTGGTAGCGCGGTTGCGTGGCTGGATCGGCGTGGGCCATGGCCTCGCGCAGCGCCGCAGTGGCGCGGCGGGTGTCGCCGCTGTGCAGGTAGGCGCGGGCCAGGGCGAAGTACAGCAGGTGGGCGCCGTCGTACAGGTGCAGCGCGTGCCGGTAGTAGGCGATCGCTGCGGCGTAGTCCTGGCGCCGCTCTGCCTCGTTGCCGAGCAGGTATTGCTGGAATGGGTCGCGTTGGCGCACCTGTTCCATCTGCCGCTGCAGGGCGGCCTCGCGCGTGCCGTCGCCCAGGCGTCGGGCCAGGCCCACGGCGTTGGACAGCGCCGGCAGGTGTTCCGGATCGATCTCCAGCGCCTTGGCGTAGTCGCGTGCGGCGGCGGTGCTGTCGCCATCGCGCATCGCCAGCACGCCCTGGTTGTTCCAGGCCCCGGCGAAGCGTGGGTCCATCTGCAGGGCCATCGCCAGATGCGCGCGGGCGCCGTCGAGGTCGCCGTCGACCAGCAGTTCGGCGCCGCGGTTGTTGTAGTAGTGGGCGAGGGCGCGGCGGTCGGAGATGGGCTGTGGCCCGCGCCGGTCCATCAGCACGCTGCGGTCCAGGTCGATGCTGCCGCGGCCGCTGTCCACGCGCACGCCGGCGTTGACGTGGCCGACGTTGTACAGCGCATTGCCGTCCTCGTACCAGCTCAGCACGCGGCGTACTTCCTGGACCTGTGCCTGTAGCCCGACGTCGCGCGCCATCGCCACGAACAGCAGGGTGAAGGACAGGCAGTTGACGTGGCGCGTGGCGTAGCTCTCGGCGACGCTGTGGGTGGCCTTGGGGTCGTACTGCAGGTCCAGGCCGTTGGCATCGAAGGCCAGCGCCACCAGTTGCTGCAGACGGTGTTCGGCATCGGCGCCGCGGTCGATGCGCTGCTGCAGCAGCGTATGCAGCGCCGGTGGAAGTTGCATGATCTGCTCAGGGGTCGGAACGGCGGTTGCCGCGCTAGTCGTCGCCGGAACCGGCGGTGCCGCCTCTCTCTGGACGGCCGCTGCCGTGTGCGAGGAAGGCAGCGACGGTGTGGGCGGCGACCGGGCGACCGTGGCAGCGGCGAGCAGGGCGAACGCGGTCCAGGCGAACATGACGCACCTCGCGGTGCCCTGCAGTGGCGAGGGCTCGCCTGCACTATAGGCCCTCGCTGGCGCGACAGGACGGTCATCGTGGCGGTGCCGACCAGCGGTCTCCGGCCGACGCGACGGCGGCGGTCATCCACAACCGCTGTGGACGAACGTGGGGCAACCGTGTGGATAAGTCGCTGCCACCCAGGCGCCACAATGTACGCAGACAGGATGGTGAAAACTTCGCCACATGTCTGACTGCGCAGTGCGGCCCATGAACGCGTGTTCACCACGGGCAATGCGGCGTGACGAGCGAGCGCCGATGGCTCACGTGCGCTTTATGCCGTTCTGCCCAGCATCGCCAACACCACGCAACGCGGCAATCCTCTCGACCGCGCCGTGCGATATCCAGGTTCACCCCCGTGTGCCCGTTGCGCGATATCGCTGGCCTCGCCACAGGAGTTTCCCATGAGCATCCAGAGCAAGACCACGCACAGCCTCAACGACCTCATCGCTATTTCCCGCGACGGCAAGGACTTCTACGAAGAAGCCGCCAAGAAGGTGGGCGACGCCGAGTTGTCCGCGCTGTTCCTGCGCATCGCCGGCGTCAAGTCGGACATCGTCAGCAGCCTGAGCGCGGTGGTGCAGTCGGTCGGTGGCAAGCCGGAAGAGCACGGCACCATGGTCGGCAGCATGCAGCAGATGTACGGCAAGGTCCGCGCCGCGCTGGGCGACACCAAGTACGGCTACGTCGCCGAGCTGGAAGAGTCCGAAGATCGCCTGCTGAAGGCCTTCAACGAGACCATCGCCGACGCCGACACCCCGGTCGCCGCGCGCGACGCCGCCACCCGCCTGCTGCCGGAAGTGCGCGCCTGCCACGACGTGATGCGCACCCGCAAGCACGCGATGAAGAACGCGGCATAAGCGCCTCCCGCCGCCGGCCCGGCGCGCCGCATCGCGGCGTTGTCCGGGTCGGCGTGCCGATGGTCTGCAGCGGGACGGTGCGCTTGCTACCATGCGTGCTCGACCGCTGCCCGACCTGATTGCGGCGTTTGCCGCTTCTGCCCATGTCTCCCGATGCTACGCCTGCCGGCGCCCAGTTCTCGCTCGGTTTCGATGCGCCTGCCGCACGCGAAAGCCTGTTCTTTGCTTTGCTTCCTGACATGCAAGCCGCGCACGCGGTGCACAGCCTTGGCCAGCAACTGTGCCAGGCGCATGGTCTGCACGGGCGTGCGCTGCCGCCCGAGCGGCTGCACGTGACCTTGCACTATCTGGGCGAATACGCCGGGATTCCGCCACGCTTGCTGCAGCAGGCATGCGCCGCCGGGCATGCGCTTGCGGCCTCGCCCTTTCAACTTGCATTCGACCAGGCGGTGACTTTCGACAGCCGCGCGCGTAGCCGACCGCTGGTACTGCGCGGTGATGCCGAGCCCGCGCCGTTGCTGGCGTTGCGTCAGGCGCTGCAGCAGCAGTTGGCCCGACACGGCGTGGCGCCGCGCGCCGACGGCGCGTATCTGCCGCACATGACCCTGGCCTATGTCGATCAGGCGTTGGCGCCGCAGCAGGTGCCGGCGCTGCATTGGCAGGCGACGTCGCTGAGCCTGATCCGCAGCGTACAGGGCCAGGGCCGTTACCTGCACGAAGCCAGCTGGCCGTTGCGCGCCGCCCCTGCGCAGCGCGACGCATGAACGCGGCGCCGCTGACCCTGCCCGAGGCGCAATGGGCGCAGCTGCGGGCGGCCTACGCCGAACCGCCGCGGGCGTATCACCATTTCGGCCACGTCGAGGCGGTGCTGGCGCACTACGCCGAGGTCGCCGCCGACACCGGCTGGCGGCAGCCACGCGAGGTCTACCTGGCCGTGCTCTATCACGATGCGGTCTATCGTGCCGGCCGCGGCGACAACGAAGCGCAGTCGGCGCGCCTGGCCGAGGCGGCGATCGCGCAATGGCTGCCGGACGCCGGGGTGGAGGCGACGCGGGTGGCTGCGCTGATCGAACTGACCGCGCGTCACGGGCAACTTACCGTCGACTCGGTGGATGCGGACGCCGCGCTGTTCCTGGATTGCGACATGGCCATCCTCGGCGCCGCGCCGGAGGCCTTCGCCGCCTACGACCGCGCCATCGCCGAGGAGTACCGCGGCGTGGTGCCGGGCTGGTTGTACCGGCGCAAGCGCCGCGCGTTCCTGCGCACCGTGCTGGCGCAGCCGCGCATCTTCCTCAGCGAGCGCTTCCACGCGCGCTACGACGCCGCGGCGCGCGCCAATCTGCGTCACGCCATCGGCTGAGGGGACTCGGACCGGGGCCTGCGCCGCCTTCTTCTACACTGCCGCGCCGGTCTGCCCCGGCCGCCGCCACGGAGCCCCATGTCCGACCCTGCCGCCAATGCCGATCCCCGCCCGCAGGCGCCGCTGCCGCCGGGCCCCAGCGACTGCTGCGACAGCGGCTGCCCGCTGTGCGTCTACGACCTCTACCACGAGGAACTGGAGCGCTACCGGCAGGCGCTGGCCGCCTGGCGGCTGCGCCATCCCGGCGCCGACGCGGACGCCTGACAGGCCTGCCGGTGCAGGCGCTGGCGCAGGTCCGGCGTACCTGGCATGAACCAGGGAGCGCGCCGCGCTTCGCGCCGTCGCCGTTCGGGATTATCTTTACACGCCTTTTCAGGATTGCCGGATGATGCAGAAGCGTGGCGGTTGGATGTGGGGATGTGCATTGGGCGGACTGCTCGCGGCCGGCGTCGCCGGCGCAGCACCGGGCGCTGCGGCCACCGCCGCGCCGCATGCCGGCGCACCGGCCGCGGCGCCGGAAAAGCTCAGCCATGGCCGTTTCGAGCAGGTGCCGGTGCTGTTGCCCAAGGGCAACGCGCAGCGCGTGGTGCTGTGGTTCGCCGGCGGCAAGCATGCCGACGCCGAGCGCATGCGCCAGATCGAGGCGCTGCGCGACGACGGCGCCATGGTCGCGGTGATCGACAGTGCGCACCTGCAGGCGGTGCTGGCCAAGATCGACGGCACCTGCGGCTTCTCCGCCGGCGACGTGGAGAATTTCTCGCGCTACGTGCAGGCCTATTTCCACGTGCCGACCTACCACCTGCCGTTGCTGGTGGGCGATGGCGACGGCGCCGCGCTGGCCTATGCGGTCGCGGCGCAGGCGCCCAAGCATCTGCTGGCGGGGCTGCTGACCGAGGATTTCTGCCCGGTGCAGGTGCTCGACGACCAGATCTGCGGCGCCGGCATCACCGCGCCGGCGCGTGCGTTGCAGGCGACTGCGCTGCCGGTGCCGTGGCTGGCGGCGCTCGATGCCAAGACCCGCCGCGATCGTTGCACCCAGCAGAGCGACGCGTTCCTGCAGAAGGTGGCGCAGGCGCGGCAGTTCCGCCGCAGCGCCAGCGGCGATGCGCTGCCGGGGCTGCGTGCGGCGGTGCGTTCGCTGGGCGACCGGCCCGGCGTCAGCCTGCCGCCGACCCCGGCCGACCTGGCCGGGCTGCCGGTGGTCGAAGTGCCTGCCGCCGCGGGCGCGGGCGATGCCGACAACGGCAACGTGTTCGCGATCTTCGTCTCCGGCGACGGCGGCTGGGCCGGGCTCGACCAGCAGGTCGCCGGCGCCCTGGCCAAGGCCGGCATCCCGGTGGTGGGCGTGGATTCGCTGCGCTACTTCTGGAGCGAGCGCACGCCGCAGGGCTTCGCCACCGACCTGGACCGCATCTACCGCCACTACAGCCACCTGTGGCAACGCGGGCGGGTGGTGCTGATCGGCTTCTCGCAGGGCGCCGACGTGCTGCCGGCGGCCTACAACCAGTTGCCGGAAGCGATGCGCGACCAGGTGCAGCTCACCGCCTTGCTGTCGGTCGGCAAGACCGCCGACTACGAGTTCCACGTGTCCAACTGGATCAGCTCCGGCGACGACGGCCTGCCGATCGCCCCGGAAGTGGCGAAGATGCCGCCGGCACAGACCCTGTGCATCTACGGCGAGGACGACGACGACGCGCTGTGCCCGGACCTGCCCAAGGGCGCGGTGCAACTGGTCAAGCTGCCCGGCGACCATCATTTCCAGGGCGATTACGCGACCCTGGCCAAGCAGATCCTGCAGCGGATTCAGTAGAAGCCGGGATTGGGGAGGCGGGATTGGGGATTGGTGGGGTGGTCGCGCGTGCGGGCTTGTCCGTTCGCGCCGTCTTAGGAGCGGCTTCAGCCGCGACGCTGATCGCTGAAACGCCAGTTCTGCGCGGCACAAGCGCCCGTTCGGTGTCGCCGGACTCCATGGCGGTCGTACCCCCACCCCCACCCCCCCCCCCGGGGGGAGGGGGGCTTTTCTTTCCTTTTCCCCCCCGGGGGAGGGGGCCCCGGGGGGGGGGGGGGGGGGGGCGCCGAACGCCCTTGCACACCCGGCAACAAGGGGCGCCGGCCCAACCCGCCCACCC
>NZ_NMPP01000019.1:0-46906 GCF_009192885.1 Xanthomonas sp. LMG 12462
TCCGTACCCTCACCCCAACCCCTCTCCCGATGGGAGAGGGGCAATAACGCCTTAGCTCGCTGCAGCTGGCGCCGTAGACAACCCTTCTCCCACCGAGACCATGGATCCCCTTCTCCCGTCGGGAGAAGGTGCCCCGAAGGGGCGGATGAGGGGACGGGCGAAGCCTCGTGCAGCGTCTGGTCGCGCAAGTTGGATCGCGAGGGCTTCGCTCCGTACCCTCACCCCAACCCCTCTCCCGATGGGAGAGGGGCTTAGCGCGTCAGACCCGCGAGTAGCGCCAGGACTGCATGCGTCCGTCGCGGTATGGCATGACCCCGTGGAAGGGGCGCGGGTCGCCGTCGAACACCAGCGGCAGGAAATGGCGATCGCCCTCCCACAGCGGCAGCGTGTCCATCTGCGCGATCGGCACCCAGGCCAGCGTGCCCTCGGCGTTCTCGGCGAACGGCTCGCCGGCGTAGGCCTCGATCAGGAACACGAAGCCCAGCCAGTCCTCGCCGTGCTTGCCGAACCCCGGCCAGCTGATGGTGCCGCGCAACTGCAGCGCCTCGCAGGTGATGCCGGCCTCTTCCAGGATCTCGCGGCGCATGCCGGCCAGGACGTCCTCGTCCGCCTCCACCTTGCCGCCCAGGCCGTTGTACTTGCCCAGGTGATGGTCGCCGGGCCGGGCATTGCGATGGACCAGCAGCACCTGGCTGCGATCGGGCGAGAGTACGTAGCCCAAGGTGGCGACGATGGGGGTGTAAGGCATGCGACGAAGGCAGAGGACGACGGGCGCGCAGTATGCCGTAACCGCGCCGTCGCCTGGTCCAGCCTGTGGCTAGACGGCGGGCGTCGCGGCGTCCTGCGCCGCGCGCGGCAACGGCGGCGCCGACCGCAACGTGGCCACGCCGTGGCCGCGCTCGGCCAGGTATTCCAGCCATTTGCCGAGGAAGGTGTTCATGCGCATGCGGTGGCTGATCAGTTCCGCCGGCGGCGGGTACAGCCCCATCACGTCCTGCCAGCGGCGGCCGACATAGCAATGCGTGGTCTCGGCCTGGCGCGCGTCCAGGTACAGGCGCACGTAGGCCGACGGGTCCGGCTCGCCGGTCAGCGGGTCGCACAGATCGTAGGTCAGGCGCAGTTCGACGGTGTAGCGATGACGCTCGATCACGTCCAGGCGCAGGTCCAGGCCGTCGCCGATGCTGGACACGTAGCTGCCGGCGGCCAGGTCGGCCGGCACGAACAGGCGGTTCAGGTGCAGATAGTTCTCGGCGTACAACCCCATCAGCCAGCCGAAGCGGCTGAGCCGGGGGATGCGTTCGCTGCGGGTCATGGCGTGCTGCATGGACCGATCCTACACGCTGGATCGCGCCGGCGGCAGCATTGACGGATCGGCGCCAGCGGCCTACCGTGGAAATCCCTGCGAGGACGTGCGGAAATGCCGTCGCCGCCAGGAACGGCCCCGCCCGACCGGCGCGCGCTGGCCAGTCACAGCCTCTCTCAGAACATCTCGCGCTGTAGTCCCAGCGTCGCCAGCACCTTGCTGGAAATCTCCTCGATCGAGGTATGCGTGGTGCTCAGGGTCGGAATCCGCTCCATGCGGAACATGGTTTCGGCCGCCGCCACTTCGCGCCGGCAAGTCTCGGCGTTGGAGTAACGCGAATTCGGCCGCCGCTCCTGGCGGATCTGCTGCAGCCGCTCCGGATCGATGGTCAGCCCGAACAGCTTGTTGCGATAGGCGCGCAGCCGCGGTGGCAGCCGATCGCTCTCCAGGTCCTCGTCGGTCAGCGGATAGTTCGCCGCACGCACGCCGTAATGCAACGCCAGGTAGATGCAGGTCGGGGTCTTGCCCGCGCGCGACACCGCCACCAGGATCACGTCGGCTTCGTCGTAGGTGAGCGCGATGCCGTCGTCGTGCGCGAGCGCGAAGTTCATCGCGTTGATGCGGCGGTGGTAGGTCTCGAAGTCGACCAGACCGTGCGCCTGTCCCACACGCGAGTGCCGCGGCGCGTTCAATTCGCGCTCCAACGGCTCGATGAAGGGCGCGAACACGTCGAGCATCAGCGCCCCGCTCTCGGCCAGCAGCATGCTCAGTTGCGGATCGACGCAGGAGTTGACCACGATCGGCCGAACCTGATAGCGCTCCCCTGCGGCATGGATCCGCTGCGCGGCGTCGCGGGCTTTTTCCGGATCGTCGACGAACGACATGCGGTCGGTGACGAAGCTGAAACCGCTGAACTGGGTGAGCAGGCTATGCCCAATGGTTTCAGCGGTGATACCGGTTCCATCGGACACGTAGAACACCGGTCTGATCGTCGACATTGCCTGCATTCTCCTGGCTGAAACCCAACGGATGCGCCCGCTTCGCTTGTGCCGGCTCGGGTGCGCACTGCATCATATCGGCTTCTTCCCTCACGGACGCGGCCATTCAGCCCGCCTCGGGCGATGGCCTAACGGAGCATCGCGCTTGAACGAGAACATCCTGTGGTTGCATGAGCTGCGCCTGGCCGACCTGGCTCGCGTCGGTGGCAAGAATTCCTCCCTTGGCGAAATGATCGGCAACCTGGCGGGGCTCGGCGTATCGGTGCCCGGCGGCTTCGCCACCACGGCCGAAGCGTTCAAGGCCTTCGTCGCCCACAACGATCTGTACCAGCGCATCTTCGACAAGCTGGCCACGCTGGACGTGGAAGACGTGGGCGCGCTGACCGCCGCCGGCAAGGAAATCCGCGGCTGGGTGATCGACGCGCCGCTGCAGCCGGAGCTGGACCAGGCGATCCGCGACGCCTACGCACAGCTGTGCAACGAGAACGGTGGCGGCGACATCGCGGTCGCGGTACGTTCCTCGGCCACCGCCGAAGACCTGCCCGACGCCAGCTTCGCCGGCCAGCAGGAGACCTTCCTCAACGTGACCGGCGCCGACGACGTGGTGCACAAGGTCAAGGAAGTCTTCGCCAGCCTCTACAACGACCGCGCCATCGCCTACCGCGTGCACCACGGCTTCAAGCACGAGGACGTGTTCCTGTCGGCCGGTGTGCAGCTGATGGTGCGCTCCGGCGTCGGCGCCTCCGGCGTACTGTTCACCCTGGACACCGAGTCCGGTTTCCGCGACGTGGTGTTCGTTACCTCGAGCTTCGGCCTGGGCGAAATGGTCGTGCAGGGCGCGGTCAATCCCGACGAGTTCTACGTCTACAAGCCCACCCTGAAGGCCGGCAAGCCGGCGATCCTGCGCCGCTCGCTGGGCAGCAAGCTGATCCGCATGGTGTATTCGGACGTGCCGGGCGAGCGCGTGCGCATCGAGGACACCCCGGCGCAGTTGCGCAACACCTTCTCGATCAACGACGAAGACGTGCAGGAACTGGCCAAGCAGGCGCTGGTGATCGAGCAGCACTACCAGCGGCCGATGGACATCGAGTGGGCGAAGGACGGCGTCAGCGGCAAGCTGTTCATCGTGCAGGCGCGCCCGGAGACGGTGAAGTCGCGCGGCCACGCCACCCAGATCGAACGCTTCGCGCTGCAGCAGCGCGGCGAGGTGATCGCCGAAGGCCGTGCCATCGGCCAGAAGATCGGCGCCGGCGTCGCCCGCGTGGTGCGCAGCCTGGAGGACATGAACCGGGTGCAGCCCGGCGACGTGCTGGTCGCGGACATGACCGATCCCGATTGGGAGCCGGTGATGAAGCGCGCTTCGGCGATCGTCACCAACCGCGGCGGCCGCACCTGCCACGCGGCGATCATCGCCCGCGAACTGGGCGTGCCGGCGGTGGTCGGCACCGGCAATGCGATGGAGCTGGTCGAGGACGGCAAGGAAGTCACGGTCAGCTGCGCCGAAGGCGATACCGGCTACATCTATGGCGAGCGTCTGCCGTTCGAGCGCACCACCACGGACCTGGGCAACATGCCGCCGGCGCCGCTGAAGATCATGATGAACGTGGCCAATCCGGAGCGCGCGTTCGACTTCGGCCAGTTGCCCAACGCCGGCATCGGCCTGGCGCGCCTGGAGATGATCATCGCCGCGCACATCGGCATCCATCCCAACGCGCTGCTGGAATACGCCAAGCAGGACGCGGCGACCAAGAAGAAGATCGACGAGAAGATCGCCGGCTACGCCGACCCGGTGAGCTTCTACGTCAATCGCCTGGCCGAAGGCATCGCCACGCTGACCGCGTCGGTGGCGCCGCACCCGGTGATCGTGCGCCTGTCGGACTTCAAGTCCAACGAGTACGCCAACCTGATCGGCGGCAGCAACTACGAACCGCACGAAGAAAACCCGATGATCGGCTTCCGCGGCGCCAGCCGCTACGTCGATCCGAGCTTCGCCGCCGCGTTCGCGCTGGAATGCAAGGCGGTGCTCAAGGTCCGCAACGAGATGGGCCTGGACAACATGTGGGTCATGATCCCGTTCGTGCGCACCCTCGAGGAAGGCCGCAAGGTCGTCGAGGTGTTGGCCAGCAACGGCCTGCGCCAGGGTGAGAACGGCCTGAAGATCATCATGATGTGCGAAGTGCCGTCGAACGCGCTGCTGGCCGAGGAATTCCTGGAGATCTTCGACGGCTTCTCGATCGGCTCCAACGATCTCACCCAGCTCACCCTGGGCCTGGACCGCGACTCCTCGATCGTGGCGCACCTGTTCGACGAGCGCAATCCGGCGGTCAAGAAGATGCTGTCGATGGCGATCAAGGCCGCGCGCGCCAAGGGCAAGTACGTGGGCATCTGCGGCCAGGGTCCGTCGGATCACCCGGACCTGGCCGAGTGGCTGATGCAGGAAGGCATCGAATCGGTCTCGTTGAACCCCGACACCGTGGTCGACACCTGGCTGCGCCTGGCCAAGCTGAAGAGCAAGGGGTGATGCCGATGCAGTCGTGGCTGACGGCACTGACGGCGGCCACGACCGCTGCGCCGGCGACGCGGGCGGCGCGCCCGTTCGACTGGCGGACGTTGGACTGGGCGCAATACGCGCTCAACTGGGGCGTGGCGATCCTGATCCTGGTGGTCGGGATGTGGATCGCCAAGCGCCTGAGCGAATGGCTGCGCAGCGCCCTGCTGCGCGCACGGGTGGAAGCCACGCTCAGCAATTTCCTGCGCAACGTCGCCTATGCGTTGATGCTGGTGCTGGTGCTGGTCACCGCGCTGCAGAAGATCGGCGTGCCGCCGACCTCGCTGTTCGCCGTGCTCGGCGCCGCCGGCCTGGCGGTGGGCCTGGCGCTGAAGGATTCGCTGTCCAACATCGCCTCCGGGGTCATGCTGATCGTGCTGCGGCCGATGCGCGACGGCGACCACGTGGTGGTGGCCGGCCAGGAAGGCGTGGTCGACGAGATCCGGATCTTCCAGACCCGCATCCGCACCTTCGACGAGCGCATGGTGACCCTGCCCAACAGCACCATTACCACTGCGCCGATCGTCAACTACAGCACCCTGCCCAACCGTCGCCTGGAGATCACCGTCGGCGTCGGCTACGGCGACGACCTGAAGAAGGCGCAGGAGCTGTTGCTGAAGATCGCCCAGGACAATCCAAACATCCTGAAGACGCCCGCCCCGTTCGTGCAGGTGACCAACCTGGGCGAGAGCACGGTGGACCTGATGCTGTTCGGCTACGCCAAGAACAGCGATTTCGGCGCGGCCAAGAGCAGCACGCTGGAGCAGATCCGCAACCAGTTGCTGGAGAACGGGCTGAGCATTCCGTATCCGCAGCGCGACCTGCACGTGTACCACCACGATGCCGACGGCCGCCCGATCGCCGAGCTGCTGACCAAGGGCGTCACCGACGACGGCGAAACCAAGCCGGGACCGCCGCTGGCGCGCTGAGCGGCGGCGTCAGCGCCTGCATTCCCTGCGCGACTGGTATCCGCCCGACGATCGTCTGGCGGTGCGCCGCATGCTCTCTAACAGCATCAGGATCGCGGATCAGCCCTCGCCCTGCCCGCCCAACGTGCCCATGAACGGACGGTAGTAACGCAGTTCGTCGATGGAATCGTGCACGTCGCTGAGCGCGGTGTGCGAGGAGGTCTTGGTCAGGCCGGCCGACACCGTCGGCGCCCAGCGCCGCGCCAGTTCCTTCAGCGTCGACACGTCCAGGTTGCGATAGTGGAAGAACCGCTCCAGCCGCGGCATCTGCCGGTGCAGGAAACGCCGGTCCTGGCAGATCGAGTTGCCGCACATCGGCGAAGTGCCGGGCTTGCACCACTGGGTCAGGAACGCCATGGTCTCGGCCTCGGCCTGGGCCAGCGTGACCTGGCTGTCGAGCACGCGCTGCCACAGGCCGGAGTGGCGGTGCTGGTTGCGGTTCCACTCGTCCATCGCCTCCAGCGTCTGCAGCGGATGGGCGATGGCGAACTCCGGGCCCTCGGCGAGCACGTTGAGTTGCGCGTCGGTCACCACCGTGGCGATTTCGATGATCGAATCGCGATCGGTATCCAAGCCGGTCATTTCCAGATCGATCCAGATCAGCCGATCGTTCGCCACGTGCGCTTGCGCCATATCACCGTCCTGTCGTTCGCGGCGGCGAGGCCGGCGCGGAAGTGTCGTATCAGGCTTCAATGATACCGCGCGGCCTGCGCGACCGGCAGGGGCTGGCCGCTCACGTGCCCAGCGGCGGCTTGCCGCGCTTGGCGCGGAAATAGTTGGTCAGGCGCGTGCTCGCCTCTCCCGCCAGGACCCCGCCGCGGACCTGCACGCGGTGGTTGTGGCGCGGATCGGCGAGCAGGTCGAACACGCTGCCGCAGGCCCCGGTCTTGGGATCGGTGGCGGCATAGACCAGTTCCGCCACCCGCGCATGCACCACCGCCATCGCGCACATCGCGCACGGCTCCAGGGTGACGTACAGGCGGCTGCCGACCAGGCGGTGATTGCCGAGCCGGCGGCCGGCCTGGCGCAGCGCGACGATCTCGGCATGCGCGCTGGGATCGTGTTCGGCGATGTTGAGGTTCCAGCCCTCGCCCAGCACCTCGTCCTCGGCCGAGACCAGCACCGCGCCGACCGGAATCTCGTCGAACTCGCGCTCGGCACGCTCGGCCAGGGCCAGCGCATGGCGCATCCAATGTACGTCGCGCGCCAGTTGCGCGTCGTCACCGACGCTCATCGCGACGCGCCGTGCTTGCGCACGAACTCGGCGAAGACCGCCAGCGTCGCTTCGCTGACGTGATGCTCGATGCCCTCGGCATCGCGGCGCGCGGTGTCGGCATCGATGCCCAGGGCCAGCAGGAATTGCTCCACGGTCTGGTGGCGCTGCCGGCTGGCCGCGGCCAGCGCCTCGCCCTCGGCGGTCAGGAACACGCCGCGATACGGACGCTGTACCACCCAGCCGCCCTTGACCAGGCGTTTGAGCATCTTGGCCACGGTGGGCTGGGCCACGCCCAGGCGCGCGGCGATATCCACCTGCCGCGCTTCGCCACCGTCGGCGAGCAGGTCGGAAATCAACTCCACGTAGTCCTCGATTAGCTCCAGGCGGTGTGCCTCGCGCACCTGGCGGAAGCTTTCGACCTGCACTTCGGCGTCGAGCAGCACCGCCGGCGGCGCCATCGACTTCCCGCTTTTCTGCATCGCAACGCCCTTGTCCTGTGCCGGCGCCCGCCGGCCACCCGCCTATTCTGGCCGAATCCGGGCTATCGCAGCGATCTGAATTGCCAATGCTAATCCATATAGCACCTGCTATATACTCGTTCGCACCCCGCCCCACGTGTCATTGCCATGGCCGCCCCCCTGCCCCTGCCGAGTTCCGCTGCCACGCACGCCAGCCGTGGCGAGGCGCGTCCCAGCCTGGGCGCGATGCATGCCAGCGTGGCCGTGCCGCGCAGCGGCCTGGGCTGGCGCCGCTTCCTGGCCTTCCTCGGGCCCGGCTACATGGTCTCGGTCGGCTACATGGATCCGGGCAACTGGGCGACCGACATCGCCGGTGGCTCGCACTTCGGCTACCTGCTGCTGTCGGTGATCCTGCTGTCCAACCTGATGGCGATCGTGCTGCAGGGCCTGGCCGCGCGCCTGGGCATCGCCACCGGTCTGGACCTCGCCCAGGCCTGCCGTGCGCACTACTCCAAGCCGGTGAACTTCCTGTTGTGGCTGGCCTGCGAAACGGCCATCGTCGCCTGCGACCTGGCCGAAGTGATCGGCACGGCGATCGCGCTGAAGCTGCTGTTCGGCATCCCGCTCACCGCTGGCGCGATCATCACCTCGATCGACGCGCTGCTGGTGCTGTTCCTGATGCGCCGCGGCTTCCGCGCGCTGGAGGCGTTCGTGATCGCCCTGCTGACGGTGATCTTCGCCTGCTTCCTGGTGCAGATCGTGCTGGCCGCGCCGCCGCTGCGCGAGGTGCTGTCAGGCTTCATCCCGCGTGCGCAGGTGGTGACCGATCCGGCCGCGCTGTACCTGGCGATCGGCATCATCGGCGCGACGGTGATGCCGCACAACCTGTACCTGCATTCCTCGATCGTGCAGACCCGCGCCTACGAGCGCACCGACCAGGGCCGCCGCTCGGCGCTGCGCTGGGCGCTGGCCGACAGCACCATCGCGCTGAGCCTGGCGCTGTTCGTCAACGCCGCGATCCTGATCCTGGCCGCCGCGGTGTTCCATGCGCACGGCCGCACCGACGTGCAGGAGATCGAACAGGCCCACGAATTGCTCGCGCCGATGCTCGGCGTCGGCCTGGCCTCGACCCTGTTCGCGGTCGCGCTTCTGGCCTCCGGCATCAATTCCACCGTCACCGCCACCCTGGCCGGGCAGATCGTGATGGAAGGCTTTTTGCACCTGCGGCTGCCGCCGTGGGCGCGGCGCCTGCTGACCCGTGGCCTGGCGATCGTGCCGGTGGTCGCGGTGACCTCGCTGTACGGCGAACAGGGCACCGCCAAGCTGCTGGTGCTGAGCCAGGTGGTGCTGTCGATGCAGTTGCCGTTTGCGGTGATCCCGCTGGTGCGCTTCGTCACCGACAAGCAGCGGATGGGACCACTGGTGGTGCGCCGCGGGCTGGCCTGGCTGGCCTGGACGATCGCCGCGCTGATCGTGGTGCTCAATCTGAAGCTGCTGGCAGATACGTTGTTGCACTGAGCGATCCCGCCGCCGACGCCGTGCGCAGACGCGGACAGGATGGCCGCGCTGCGAACGGACGTCCGAGCACATGCGCGTCGCTACCTGTCCTGGGCTGCTGCCAGCGGCACCACGTACGCCTCCAGTTCCGCCATCCGCCCATCGCGAAACCGCCAGACGTCGCAGTAGGAGAACCGCGACGTCCCGGCGTCGCCAGTCTCGAGCGTGATCTGGCCGAGGGCCACGACGTGGCCGTCGCCGATGATGTACTTGCGAACGTCGAACTGCGGCGGCTGCCGGTAGGCCTCGGCCATCCACTCCCTGACCGCCTGCTTGCCCCGCAATGTGCGCTCGCCGATGAAGTGCCAGGTCGTATCTTCGGTGCAATGGGCGAGGAAGCCTTCGTAATCGCCGGCGGCGATGGCGGCGTTCGCGGCCTGCAGGACGTGCTGGTTCGCCTCGGTCATCGGATGGCCTCCTCTGGCTGGGAACGGTCGAGATGGCGCCAACCTAGCGTCGCCTGTGTCACACCTGCGTACACGCCTCAGCGGCTCGCCGCGCGAGCGACCGGCGACGCACGCAAGCGTTGCAACGACCCGGCACAGAAGTCTCGTGCGTCGGCAGTGACGGCGAAACCGGGGTTCCTGCCGGCACGCACCGGCATGCACGGGCGCTGACGATCTCGCGCCCCCTCAGATTTTCGGTGCTTTCGCGAACAGCGCCGTATAACGCCGCTGCATCTCCTCCGGCGTCACCGACTCGATCGCATGGCCGATCAGCCAGCGGTGGCCGAAGGGATCGCGCACGGTGCCGGAGCGTTCGCCGTAGAAGTGGTCCTGCATGCCGCGCTCGAGCGTGCCGCCCGCCGCGACCGCGCGGGCGACCAACGCGTCGGCATCGTCCACATGCAGGTGCAGCGTGACCGGCGTGGCGTCAAGGTGTTCGGGGCTGCGTACGCCCATGTCCGGATACTCCTCCGACAGCATCAGGATGTGGCCATCGAGATCCACCTCGGCATGACCGATACGTCCATCGGGCTCGGTAAGGCGGAACAGTTCGCGCGCACCAAACGCGCGCGCGTAGAACGCCATCGCGGCGGCGGCGTCGCGCACGCACAGATAGGCATACAGTTCGTGGATCGCCATGGCATGTCCTCGTGTGGGCCAGGTGCCCATTGTGGAATCCTGGGTGCGCCGCGTCTTGCAGGAAATTGACCTGCGCCGCGATCAGCGCGGCACATGCCGGGGGGCGGCGGGATCGGCCGCCCGCCGCCAGGCGGACGGGGTGACACCGGCCACGCTGCGGAAGGTGTTGGCCAAGTGCGCCTGGTCGGCGAAGCCGCTGGCGGCGGCAATGTCGGCCCAGCCCAGCGAGCGGTCGCACGCCAGGTCCAGCGCGTGCGAGAAGCGTTGCAGCCGCAGCCAGGCGTTCGGTGCCAGACCGGTCGCCTGCCGGAACAGGGCGATGCAATGCCGATGGCTGAGTCCGCTGGCGCGCACCAGGGTCTCCACGCGCACGTCCGGGTGCCAGCCACCGGAACGCAGCACGCGCAGCGCCGGATGCCGCACGGGCGGGCGGCCGCCGGCGCGGTCGACCAGCCACCGTTCGAAGGCAGCCAGGCGCGCCGGCGCCTCGGCGCATGCGTGCAACCGCTCCAGCAGCGCATCGACCTCGCCGGCAGGCAGCAGCAGCTCCAGCGGCGTGTGGTGCCCGGCCAACGCGGATTCGGGCACGCCGAGCAGCACGCTGGTGGCGCCTGGACGCAACATCGCACCGACCGAGACCGCAGGCTGCGTGACATCGCGCACGTGATACGCCGTGCGTACCCCACCCACCACCGCGTGGCCGAGGCAATGGCCGCGCAGGTCGGCCGCGTGGTCGAACACCCGCAACGGTGCACCGCCGATCCGCACGGCGAGATGCGTGGCACCGGTCGGCAGCACGTGCTCGCGCGCAGGCAGCCGCACGGCCGCCGACACCGGTGCGGACTCGTGCGCCCATACCGCTGTCACCAGACCGCGCAATGCGGAAACGGGAGGTCGATGCATGGACGCCATGGCGCGATGCTACGCCTGTCACCGGCCCCGTCGGTAGTCCGCCCGACGACGCGCCTCCGCCGCCACTCCCGACGCGATGATCGAGCGCTGTCGCACAGGCTCGGTGCACGTCGCCGGCATCGCCCCGATTCGGTCACGCAGGAATATCGGACGCCCTCGGAATGCCTCCGCGACGCACCTGCAGTGATCATGCCGCATCCGTTTTGGCAGGTCGTTTCAGGTTTGCTGGCGCACATCCTTGCTCCGCTGTCGCAGTCACTTTCGAGGAGCACGTGGCCATGCATCATCGCACCTAGCCATGCTCGCGTGGCTCGACATCGAAGCGGTCGAAGACGTGCTGCCACCTGCACGAGCGACGCGCAGCATCACGCAGACGAAACAGCGGCACGACTGCAAGCGCCCCCTTGCCGGCTCGCGAATCCGGGCGAAAGAACACCCGACATTCGCCTGCATGCGCCGCGCACCTGCGACGCATCTCACACTGTCGTCGACACCGCCAACTGTCTACCCTCGCCGCCGATCCGGCTTATACAGTAGCCGCGACATACCACGGATGGCGGGAATGGCCGCGGCAAGAGATATCGCCAAAGGCGTTCTACTGAGCGCCACTTACTGCGCCGCCTTCCTGCTGGCCTGGCGGTGTTCCGTGGACCAGTGGTATCTGCCGGCCGGCGTGCGCGTCGCGAGCCTGCTGTTCCTACCCGCACGGCGCTGGCCGTGGTTGCTGGCCGGCGATGCCGCCGCGCTGCTGACATTGCGCATTCCCATGAGCGAGACCTGGGGCGCGAGTGCCACCTGGGCATACCTGAGTCCGTTCCTGCTGATGCCCGCCGTGTCGCTGCTGCCGGTCCTGGCGCGTCAGCGGGTGCCTGACCTGGCACGCAACGATCACTGGCTGCTGCCGCTGACGCTGGCGACCGCGCTGTGGAGCACGCTCTGCAACATCGCGATCAACACCGCGCTGGGCGGCCCCGCCGGGCCGGCGCCGCTCGATGTGCTGCTGCGCTACTGGCTTGGCGACTACCTGGGCACCTTGATGTTCGTGCTGCCGGCGTTGCTGTGGCTGCGCCGGGACGAACCCACGCGACTGCGGGCCTCGCTGTTGCGCGAGGGGCTGGCGTCGATCGCCGTGGTCGTCGTGCTGTCGGCGTCGATCGCCGTGGCCGGCGACGCGCTGCTGCGACAGTTGCTGATGGTCCTGCTGGTGGTCCCGGCGATCGTACTGACGCTGCGCCATGGCTGGCGGGGCGCGGCGCTCGGCGTGGTCATGGCGAACGTTGCGGTGGCCCTGTCCATGCCCAAGGTCGTCGCACCGGGCATGCACGATGCCGATGCGTTCGTGGTGCAGATCCTGCTCGCCGCCACCGCCACGGTGATGTTCGCGTTCGGATCACGGATTTCCGCCGCCTATCGGCACATGCGCGACGACGGACGCCTGCGCGAACAGGCGCTGGCCTTCGCACAGGCCGGCTACCTCTCCGCCGAACGCACGCTGCGCCGACGGGTGGTCGACTACACCGACCTCAGCACCCAGATCAACAAGCTGCGCCGCGATGTGGTGGAAGATCTGCGCGCACGCGGCCATTACGCCGCCGCCATGCAGATGACCCGCACCGGCGTGATCCAGGCGCAGTTGCTGGACGAGTACGTCACCGCGCTCTACCCCCTCGGTATCGAGACGCATGGGCTGTACCACACGCTGCACTCGCCGACCTTCGCCAACCTGTGCGCCACGGAGTTCCGCTGCCGCCTGCATGGCGATCCGCGGCGCCTCTCGCTGGGTCTGCAACTGGTGGCCTATCGCTGCATCCTCGACGCCATCGAGACGCTGCCCGTGGCCCACACGCATCTGCTGCAGGCAAGGGTATGGCGTGCGAAAGGACGACAGGGCATCGCCATCCGCATCACCGCCGATGCGGCGATGCTGAGTGCGTTGCGGCGCCGTCCGGAAGCGCCAGACCGGGAACTGGCGGTCCGCCTGCAGGCGCATGGCGGCACCTGCCGGCGCCGCCATGCGTTGAGCTTCAGCTTTCTGGTGTCCGAAAGCCCGACCTCCGGCAGCCTCACTCCACCGCCGTGACCTCCCACGCGTCACCGCGTGCATCCGAGCGCAGGCGAACCACCACATCGGCCGTCCGGTAGATCACGCGCGACGGCATCGCAGGCGATGCCGTCAGCGAGACCCGCGCCACGTCACTGCCCATCGGCAGCACCCACAGGGTCTTGCCGATGCGGCCGACCGCGGCACGCACCACACCGCTGGCGTCGTTGATCTGCAGGTAGTTCACGCCATCGCGCGAGAACGCGTAGACGCGCCAGGCCGAATCCGTGGCCAGATTCAGCGCCTTGGGCACGCTTTCGCCGAGTCCCTTGCCCACCACCCCGTGCCCGCCAGAGGGACAGCAGGACTGTGCCTGCGCCTGAAAGGACAACGCCAGCCCCGCCGCCGCCATGATCGCCAAGCCCTTCGCCTTCGTCTTCATTCCATGTTCCTTTCCCATCCGGGGAATTCCGCCTGCATCTCAGGCTGGATCAAGGTACGTGGTCCGGGGCGTGAAGCGGTCGACAAACAGCGCCGCGGCCATGGCGCCCGACCAGGTCGTTACCTGTCCACGATGAACAAGCGCCCTGCCACCGACCCCAGCGCACCCGCAATCGCGGCGGATCCGGTTGCACGCGATCGACCACGCCGGAACGCAGGTCGTGCTTGACCCGCCACGCATTTCGAAACATCATTAGTTACATGAAGCGCGACAGCCGCCTGTCCTCCGTCCTGCATGCCCTGCTGCACATGGCCGAGCACGAGGGCCCCATGACCTCCGACGCCCTGGCCCAGTGCCTGGGCACCAACCCCGTCGTGGTCCGGCGCACGATGGGTTACCTGCGCGAAGCCGGCATCGTGACCTCGGACCGCGGGCACGCCGGCGGGTGGCGCATCCATGCCGACCTGGCCACGGTCACCCTGCGCCAGTTGCACGAGGCACTGGGCGAACCGGCCCTGTTCGCCATCGGCAATCGCCACGAATCCCCGGAGTGCCTGGTTGAGCAAGCGGTGAATGCCGCACTCGAGGGAACGTTCGCAGAGGCAGAGGCGTTGCTGTTGAAGCGGCTTTCGGACATCACCCTTGCCGACCTGGCCGCCGACTTCGCGCGCCGGCATGCGGCGGCACGACGGACGAGGAGTTAGGCATGCACCACGACATCATCGTCATCGGCGGCAGCTATGCGGGCATGGCCGCCGCCCTGCAACTGCTGCGAGCGCGGCGTTCCGTGCTGGTGATCGATGCGGGCCAGCGCCGCAATCGCACGGCCCGCCATGCACATGGCTTCCTCGGCCAGGACGGCGTGCCGCCGGACGCCATCGCGGCGACCGCGCGCCAGCAGCTCGACGCCTATCCGACGCTGGCCTGGCTCGACGCCCATGCCCTGACCGCCACCGGCTCCCTGGACGCCTTCAGCGTGACCACCTCCGATGGCGGCACGCACCAAGGCAGTCGCATCCTGCTGGCCACCGGCGTCGCCGACCGGCTTCCGGCCGTCGACGGTCTTGCCGAACGCTGGGGCACTGCGGTCTTCCACTGCCCGTACTGCCACGGCTACGAGCTGGACCAGGGCCGCATCGGCATCGTCGGCGCCGGCCCGCTGTCCGCGCACCAGGCCGAACTGCTCACCGAATGGGGCAACGTGACCTTGCTCGTCAACGATGCGCTGCAACTGGACGACGCGGCCAGGGCCCGCCTGATCGACCGCAGCGTGGCGATCGAGGAGGCGCCCATCGACAGGATCGAGGGGCATGCCGACGTGGTCCTGGCCGACGGCCGGCGGCTGACCTTCGCCGGCCTGTTCACGGCCCCGCGCACCGTCCCGTCCGGCTCCCTCGCCGAAGCCATGGGCTGCCAGCTGGAAGAGACGCCGATGGGCCTCCAGGTCCGCATCGACGCCGAGCACAGGACCTCGGTGGCCGGCGTCTTCGCCTGCGGCGACCTGGCGAAAGCGCCGCATTCGCTGTCACTGGCCGTCGCCAGCGGCGCCATGGCAGGCTCGCAGGTTCACCGCTCGCTGGTATGGCCGGAGACCTTCGCCGCGCCGCCAGCATAAGCCTGCACGGGATGATGTCCTGCTCAGATCTGGTGGCCATGTCGGGCCACGCCAAGCGAACCACGTAGATACGGTCATGCCACGTGTAGCGGTTCAGCCGCGCTGCACATCACCCGTAGGCTCCACACACTGGACGCTGCAGACGCCGAACCTGACCAGGTCAGTCCAGCCCGGCAAACAGGCCATGCAACTCGGCAAATCCCACCGGTTTGACCAGGTGCGCGTCGAACCCGGCCCGCGCCGAATCCTGGCGATCGCCGTCCTGCCCCCAGCCGGTCAGCGCGACGATGGTGATGTCCCTGCCCCAATCGCAGTCGCGGATGCGGCGGCACGCTTCGTGCCCGTCCATGCCGGGCATGCCGATGTCCATCAGGATCACCTCGGGGCGCACGCGTGCGCCCAACGCCAGCGCTTCCTCTCCGCCTCCCGCGGTGCGCACGTCATGTCCGTCCAGTTCCAGCAGCGCGGCCAGCGCCAGCGCGATGTCCGCATTGTCGTCGACCACCAGGATCCGGCGCACGGTTGGTGCCGGCCTGACATCTCCCGTGCCCGACACTGCGGCAGGCGCGGCGTCGGAGGGGAGCCGCACGACGAACGTGCTGCCCTTCCCTGCCCCCTCGCTGCGTGCCTCGACAGTGCCACCATGCATCTCGACCAGTTGCCTGACCAGCATCAGGCCGATGCCAAGCCCGCCTTGCGCACGCTCCAGCGTGCGGTCCACCTGGGTGAACAGTTCGAAGATGGCGTCGATCTTGTCCGGTGGGATGCCGGAACCGTTGTCCTGCACCACGACTTCGGCGCTGCCCTCGATCGCGTCGACCCGAACCTCGATGTCTCCCCCGGGAGGCGTGTACTTGCACGCATTGGTGAGCAGGTTTCCGAACACCTGGGTCAGACGAATCGGATCGCCCTGCAGCGGCAGCGGCGCCTCCGGCAACACCACACGCAACCGATGCCGCTGCTGGTCCAGCGCAGGACGGCAGACCTCGACCGCCTGCTGGATCACCTCTGCCAGCAGCAGCGGCTCGCGCCGCAGCTCCAGCTTGCCCTGCTTGATGCGGTTGACGTCGAGCAGATCGTCCACCAGCCGCATCAGATGCCGCACCTGCCGCTCCATGACCTCCTGCGCCTTCCGCGACAGCGCTTCGTTGCCATGCGAGCGCTTGAGCACTTCCAGCATGTTGCGCAACGGCGCCAGCGGGTTGCGCAGTTCGTGCGCAAGCATGGCCAGGAACTCGTCCTTGCGTCGCCGCTCCTGCGCCAGCTCCGCCTCGATCTGATGGCGCTCCACCAGTTCGGCGGCCTGCCGGGCGAGCAGGTCGATGTAGCGCAGCGCGTCCGGGTCGGGGCCGCCCGGCCAGCGGTAATGGTTGTTGAGCATGCCCAGCAGCCGACCATCGCGGCTGAGCAATGGCGTGCACTGGATGGAACGGATCTGGTCCTCCATTACGATCTCCAGACCCAACGTCCCCTGCAGACCTTCCAGCTTCTCCACGTCGGCCACGACCAGGCGCTGCACCTGCTTTGCCGCTTTCCCGCAACTGGCGTCCCATCCATCCTCGCGGAAATGCTCGACCAGCCGCGCCCCCAGGCCCTGATGCACGACGATCCGCAGGGTTTTCTTGACCGGATCGAAGATCTGGATATTGCCCTTGTCGGTGCCCGAGATGTCGGCGGCCGCGGCAAGGATCTTCTGCAGCAGCGGCTCGAACTCCCCTGGCCCGACCAGTTCGGCACTCAATTCCTGCAGCCGGGCGAGCGCGGCCATTTCCTTGCGCAGATGCGCGGCTGCCCGTTCCCGCTCCACCACGATGCTGGTCGCCAGTGCGCCGAATTCGGCGACCTTGCGCTCCCACGCGTTGGCCTGCCGCGCCTCGGAAAGACACAGGAAGAACGATCCGACCGCCTTGCCGCCCTGCCCGATCGCCGGGTGCGAATAGCACGCCAGAATGCCGTTTTCCAGGCAAAGCGAGCGCCAGGGTGCGGCCCACTGCGACGCATGTTCCACGTCCTCGCACTCGACCGGATGCCCCTCGTGGATGGCGGTGCCGCAGGTGCCGATGAGCGCCTCCCCGATCGGCAGGCCGCGGATGGCCGCGGCGAATGCAGGAGGAAAGTGCGACGAGTAACCATCGCCCATCGTGCGGCGGTCCCGGCTCGCCAGCAGCACACAGGCGCGGGCGTCGGGAACAAGCCGGCCGACGGCATCGGTGAGCGCATCCAGGCACTCGGCCATGGGCGCCCCAGACGCGATCATCAGCAACGCCTTACGCTGCTCCGCATCCAGTTGCGCATCACGCTGGGCCTGAGCCAGTTCTCGGTACACGTGCACCTATCTACGATCGCCGCAGCGGTGTTAATGGATAACACTGGAGACGATTCGTCATGAATGACACCGAGATCCGCCGAAAGCACGGCCGCCACGGTCCGTCGGAAGGCCATGTTGGCATAGGTGCCGCGTGAAGCGTGTGCGACGTGCATCAAGGTCTGCAGCCGAAGCTGCGTTTGGAATGTCTTGGGACGCAGCCCTCGGCGCCAGCGCTCCGCGCCGGCACCGATCCCGATCCTACTCACGCGAGGTCCAGCCCCTGCACTATCCGGCGCCATGCGATCTGCAGATCTCAGGACACGCGGCGCACCTGCTCCACGTCAGCGCGAGCCGCCGCCTTGGACGGCACCCACGCAACACGGTCATGCGCAAGAGGATCGTGACGAGGCACGTCAACGAACAGAATCATCAGGCTGTCGGCTTCTACGAAAGGATGGGCTTCAGGCGCACAGGCCGGTCCCCGCGCGACCACCAGGGCAAGCCCTATCCACTCATCCACCTTGAATACGCGCCTTAGGCGCACTGTGGCATAGCGCTCGCGGCCTACGCACGGGGCGACAGATACGGAGAGCGTAGGTGCTCGCGCTACTCTCCAAAGATCCTGGCGCAGTACGCGCGCAGCCGTTGCGGCGCGTCTAGCGGGCCGCGGAAGGCGATATGACCGTCGGGCCGCACCAGCACCATCGCGGGATCGCCTTCGATGCCGTAGGCGCCATGTGCCACCCCATCCAGGTCGAACAGCGCCGTGGCGTCGCCGGCCTGCGGTACCGTCTTGCCGAGGATCAACCGGGGCCGGATCCACTCCCACGCCTGGAGCTGCGCCAACGCATCACGCATCGCCATCAAGGCGTCCTGCTGCCGGGCATCGAACAGCAGCAAGGCCCAGCCCCACGTCACGCCATCGGGGTTGTAGAGATGCGCGAACAGCGTCGTGGACGCACCGTCCTGGGCGATGACGGCCGCATCCGGTGCGCGGTCGCCAGGATGCGGAACGCGTCGGTGCACGATCTCCCGCAATCCCTTGAGGTGGTCTTCGTTCAAGGGGCTGTCGGGATAGGCGACGGACAGTTGCTGGAGATCGTCGGTGCCCTGAATCAGGGCACCGATGTTGGGCAGGAAACTGGCGGCGATCCCCATGGCCGTATCCTTGATAACGCCGCGATACACGCTGTTGCGGAAGCCCTTTTCCTGCTGCGCATCCAGCCGGCGGTGTTCGCCGCCGCGCTCCAGCCCGTAGGATTCCAGCAGCACCGGTGCGGCCTTGCCGTCGAGCGCCATCGCCAGCCGCCATGCCAGGCCGACCGCATCCTGCAGCCCGGCGTTCATGCCCTGGCCGCCCGCGGGCAAGGTGAGATGACCAGCATCGCCGACCAGGAACACGCGTCCATCGGCGTAGCGCGAGGTCACGCCATGCTGGAAGCGGCTGTGGGTGATCCAGATCGGATCGCTGAGCTCCAGCGTCTCGTCCTCGGTGACCTCGCGCGCGATGGCCTGCAGTTCTTCCAGGGTCGGATCGCGATCGGGGATGCCCGCGTCGTCGGACAGGAAGAACAGCCGGTGGTAGCCCTCCCACACCGGCAGCACGCCGCAGAAGCCCTTGGGGTAATAGAAGAACCAGAGGTGATCGAAATCGGTGGAGCGGCGCCAGCGCAGTTTCGCGTCGAGCTGGCGGTTCATGCAGTGGGGCAGCTTTTCCGTCGCGAAGTCCGCGCCGATCTGCTTGCGCACGAAGCCTTCGGCGCCGTCTGCGCCCACCAGGTAGCGGCAGCGCAGGCGCTCGACCGGGCGCCCTTCGACCGGCTCACCGTCGTCGTTCACCGTCGCGATCGTCACGCTGACCCCGTCCGCATCCTGCTCGAAGCCGACCACCTTGCGGCCTCGTTCGAGCGCTGCGCCGCCGGTCTCGATCCGCCGGGCAAGCACGTTCTCGATGACGTCCTGGCCGCTGTACAGCACCTCCGGATACGGACTGGCGACCTGCGCGATGTCGATCGGATCCACTGTCTTGCCGTTCAACAGGGTGTTGATCCGGGTGATCCGGTACGCCCGCTCGGCCAGGGCATCGCGGATGCCGATGCTCGCCAGCAGCTCCTGCGGGCGCGCCCAGAGATTGTTGGCGCGCGAATGCGGCTTGGGCTGCGTACGTTGCTCGAAGATGCGGAATCGCACCCCGTGGTGCGCCAACGCGCAGGCGGTGGTCAGGCCGACTGGCCCGCCACCGATGATGATGACGTCCGTATCGAAGCCGTCGGGATGCGGGGCAAGCGCCATGGTCTCTCCTTGGGTTGAATCCTGCCGCGCGCAGGCTTGCGCGCTTCATTCGGCCAGCGACTGGTCGAGGGCGTCGCGCATGTCCAGGAGCACCGCGATGGCGGTCCTGACGCGCTCGGCACCCAGTCGGTCGATCAGGTGCTGGTCGAGCGACGCGACAGCGGCTTCGGCGGCGCCCAGGGCTGCGCGTCCTGCCTGCGTCAACACCACCAGCTTGGCGCGCGCATGGTGCGGATTGGTCTCGAATACGACGCACCCGTGTTCGGCCAGCAACTCGACCACACGCTGCACCGCCTGCCGGGTCAGGCCCATGTTGCGGGCGATATGCGCGACCGGCAGCGGCACCGGCGAGTAGCCCAGCGCACCGAGCACCTGCCACCAGGCGGTGGTCAGCCCGATCGGGCGCACCAACCGGTTGCCCATGTCGACCAGGCGGCCGTTGGTGGCGAACACCGCCAGCACCAGCTCGCGAACCAGCAAGGGAAGGTTTTCCGCAGCCATGCATCATCCTGTCTATTTGACAGCATGTTGTCAAATAGCCCGCGCCACGTCGTGTCCCTCGACCTGCCCCCCAAGGCTCCGCACGACGTGACTGCTGAACTTCGGCATGTGCTGTCGCGGTGCCTTGGGCGGGTCGGCCGCCACCCAGCGACCGCCGGCGACGGATCGGCGGCGGCATTGCCACGTCCGTCGCTGGCGCTAGGAATCTGCTGGCGCAGCGGTGGGCTGCAGCAGGAGCCGCACCAACGGATTGGGAAACCGCCGCGCCATGGTCACGGCGTGGAAGGTCTCCACGATGTCCGGCAATTGATCGCCCTCCACCAGCACGCCGGCGGCGATCTCGTCCTTGACCACGATCGGCGGGAGCACGGCCAGGCCGATGTCCTCGCGCGCCAGCAGGCGCATCATCGCCATGTCCTCCACTTCCGCCACGATCTGCGGGCGCACGCCCAGGCGATCGGCCAGGGCGTCGAATCCCGCGCGCACGCTGTTGTCCACCGTCGGCAGGATGATGGGATGCTGGCGAAGCCGATCGGCGATGCTGGCGGCATGACCCAACCGGTCCGGCGTGCCCACCAAACTGACCGGGCGCTCGGCGAGCCGATGGGTCACGAACGGGGTCAGCGCGTCGGTGGCCGGCGCCTGGTTGAGCAGGACCACGTCGAGATTGAGCGCCTCCAGCGCCCGCAGCAGTTCGCCGGCGCTGCCCGAGCGCAGGATCAGGTCGATATCGGTTCGGCCGAGCAGCGGCCGCAGGAACTCCAGCTGGAAGTTGCGCGACAGCGTGGCCAGCGAGCCGACCCGCAGCGCCTGCCGCGCGGCGCCGGTCTGCCGCAGCGTGCCCAGCAGTTCGTCGCCGGTGGCGAAGATCGCATCGGCGTGGTCCAGCGCGATCTGCCCCGCCTCGGTCAGGTGCAATTGCCGCCCGCGCCGCTCGAACAGTGCATGGCCCAGACGCTCCTCCAGCTTGCGGATCTGCACCGACAAGGCGGACTGGGTGAGGTTGAGCCGCTCGGCGGTGCGGGTCAGGTTGCCGTCGTGGGCCACGGCCCAGAAGTAACGCAGGTGGTTGTAGTTCAAAGCGGCCATTGTTCGATAATAACGAACGATATCGTGAAAACAATGAATTTTTGTTCGACCCCGCCGATCGCTATCGTGGCGCCGCCCGCCACTGCGCTCGATCCAAGGGGATTGCCTTGTCGCTCTATCTGCTGCCGCTCTCTGCCCCACTCCTGTTGCTGGTCGCGGCCGTGTTCGGCTTTGTCCGCAGCGGCCGACGCCCCCGCTTCCTCCCCGCCTTCGCCGAACGTGCCGCGCTCGGCGCACTGCTCGTCGCCATCGCCTCGCTGGCGCTGCTGATCGCCCGCGGCGCCGGCGGCAGCGCATCGATCGGATGGAGCGGCATCGGCCTGTCGGTCCGGCTCGATGCGGTGAGCACCACGATGCTGCTGCTGGTCGCCTTCGTCGGCTGGATCGTGGTGCGCTATACCCGCACCTATCTGGATGGCGAAGCGCGGCAGGGCTATTTCACCGGCTGGCTGTGCGTCGCGCTCGCCGCGGTGCTGCTGCTCGTGCAGGCCGGCAACCTGGTCCAGGTCGTGGTGGCCTGGATCGCCACCAGCATCGCGCTCAATCGTTTGCTGCTGTTCTATCCCCAGCGTGTGGCCGCGCAACGCGCCGCGCGCAAGAAGCGCCTGTTCTCCAGCATCGGCGCCATCGCCCTGATCTGCGCGGCGCTGCTTGTCTGGAAGAGCCTGGGCACCACCGACATCGCCACCATCAACACGCTGGCGCGGAACGGCCAGCATGGCGGGGCCCTTACCGCGGCGGCCGCCTTGATGGCGCTGGCCGCGGTGCTGAAATCGGCGCAGTTCCCCACCCACGGCTGGCTCACCGAGATGATGGAGGCGCCTACGCCGGTGTCGGCGCTGCTGCATGCCGGCGTGGTCAACGGCGGCGGCTTCCTGCTGATCCGCTTCGCCGACCTGATGCTGGCGGCCCCCGGCGTGCTCGCCGTGCTGGCCATGCTGGGCGGGTTCACCGCGCTGTTCGGCGCGCTGGTGATGCTGACCCAGCCCGCGGTCAAGACCTCGCTGGCCTGGTCCACGGTCGCGCAGATGGGCTTCATGATTCTGCAGTGCGGGCTGGCGCTGTTCCCGCTGGCGCTGCTGCACATCGTCGCGCACTCCCTCTACAAGGCCCATGCCTTCCTGGCCTCCGGCGGCGCCGTCGAGCAGGTGGCGTCCATTCGCCGGCCCGGGCCGGTCGCCGTGCCCAATGGGGCGGCGGTGTGCCGCGCCTTCCTGATCGCGCTGGCGATCTATGTCGGGATCGGCGCCGCCTTCGGGTTCGCCTTCGGATTCGAGCACAAGTCGCCGCAGGCGCTGGCCCTGGGCGCCATCCTGATCTTCGGTGTCGCCTATCTGCTGGCCCAGGGTCTGGCCGATGCCGCGCCGCGTCCGCTCACTCGAAAGACCGCGCTCTACGCCAGCGCCGCCGCGGTCGGCTACTTCGCGCTGCAGACCGCCGCCGAATGGCTGACTGCGGGCGTGCTGCCGGCAACGCCGGCGCCGGGTCGGCTGGAGTGGACGCTGATGGCGCTGGCGGTGCTGAGCTTCGGCCTGGTGGCGGTGGCGCAGGCGCTGTTCCCGCTGTGGGCGACGCACCCGGCCGCCGCCGGACTGCGCGTGCATCTCGCCAATGGCCTGTATGCCAACGCCACGCTCGATCGCCTGCTCGGCGGCTGGTCCGTCCGCAAGACCTCGTGACCCTTCACCGCCAGGACACCCCCCATGCTGATGACCACCACCGACGCACCGTCCTTGTCTCACGAGCTGATCATCGCCGCCGCCGCGCGTGCGGCTCGGGCCATTCCCCCGCTTTGGCCGCTCGCCTCGAGCGTGGCGGTCAACCCCTTCCTCGGCCAGACCGGCGAACCGCTGCCGATCGCGGCGGCGCGGCTGCGGCGCGCCGCCGGCATCGCCGCGACCATGCCGCGCGCCTGGTATGCGCAGCGACTGCAGTCCGGCGAGATCGCCGAAGAGGATCTGCAGGCGGCCTGGCACAACGCGCCGGCGGCGCTGCGTCCGCCGAGCGTGTCCGCACTGAAGCTCGTCATCGAAGCCACGCGCCCTGCCCCGCAGGCGATCCCGACCGTCGCCGATCTGGCACGCGATGCGTCGCTGGTCGACTGGCCGGGTATCGTCGAAGAGCGCATCGGACACTGGGCCGCCAGCTACTTCGACCAGGGCCAGGCGCTGTGGGTCGCCGGGCAGTCCGGCGGCGCCTACAACGCGTGGCGGCTGGTCGCGACCCACGATCTGACGCCGGAAATCGCCGGACTCACCCGATTCGCCCAGCAGGTGGCAGACGCGCCAGCGACTGCCGAAGAGGCGATCGTCGAGGGCGTCGCCCGCCTCGGCCTCGCGCCCGACGCGCTGGACGGCTACTTCCACCGCCTGCTGACCACGCTGGGCGGCTGGAGCCAGGTCGCCCGCTATCGGCTCTGGCAAGCGGAGTTGAGCGGCGGAACCGATGCCTGCGTGACCGATCTGCTCGCCATCCGCATCAGCTGGGAAGCCGCCCTGCTGGGCAAATTCGGTGCGGAGATCGCGCCGCAGTGGCGGAGCGCCGTCGCCGCTTACGCCACGCCGGTGGCGGCGACTTCGGACGACGTCGTCGACAGCATCCTGCAGGAAGCGGCCGAACGAGCCGCACAGCGGCGGCTCGGCAGCGTGCTTGCAGCGCCCGCCTCGGCCCCGGTCGCCCCCGACCGGATGACGTTGCAGATGGCCTTCTGCATCGACGTACGCTCGGAAGTGTTCCGCCGCGCGCTGGAAAGCCTCGATGCGGGCATCCAGACCCTCGGATTCGCCGGCTTCTTCGGGCTGGGCATCGGCCATCGGCGCTTCGCTTCGGACGTGGTCGAAGCGCGCCTTCCGGTGCTGCTGACACCAGCGGTGCACACCTGCGCGGGAGCGGCGACGTCATCGATGTCCGAGGCGGACCTCGCCGCGCGGATCGCGGCCCGCGCGAAGCGTGCCTGGGGGCGCTTCAAGCTGGCCGCCATTTCCTCGTTCGCCTTCGTCGAGGCCACCGGCCCGATCTACGTCGCCAAGCTGCTGCGCGATGGCTTGGGACTGACGCGGCACTCGGCGCCGAACGATCCCGCGCCGCGCCCGGCCGAGGCGCTCGACCTCGACACGCGACTGGCCATGGCCACGCGCATCCTCACCGCGATGTCGCTCACCACTGGGTTCGCCCGACTTGTCGTGATCGCCGGCCACGGGGCAAACGTGGTCAACAATCCGCACGCCAGCGCCCTGCACTGCGGCGCCTGCGGCGGCTACTCGGGCGAAGTGAACGCGCGGCTGCTCGCCGCGCTGCTCAACGACCCCGAGGTGCGCGCCGGGCTTGCCGAGCGCGGCATCGCCATTCCCGCCGACACGCTGTTCGTCGGCGCCCTGCACGACACCACGACCGATGCGGTCACGCTCTACAGCTCCGACCATGCTTCGCCCGCGCATACCGCCGACCTCGACCAGGCGACGCGTTGGCTGCACGCCGCCGGCACGCTGGCGCGCGGCGAGCGGGCACTGCGCCTACCGCGCGCGCAGCGCAGCCAGGACATCGCGCATCGCGCCCGCGACTGGGCCGAGCTGCGCCCGGAATG
This sequence comes from Xanthomonas sp. LMG 12462, assembly GCF_009192885.1. Classification (NCBI taxonomy): domain Bacteria; kingdom Pseudomonadati; phylum Pseudomonadota; class Gammaproteobacteria; order Lysobacterales; family Lysobacteraceae; genus Xanthomonas; species Xanthomonas sp. LMG 12462. Next base: position 24,917 of record NZ_NMPP01000019.1, read on the forward strand.
GGCCCTGGCCAGCTGCCAGGCTTTCATCGCCGCGCCGCGTGCGCGCACGACCGGACGCGACCTGGCGGGACGCGCCTTCCTGCACGACTACGATTGGCGGCGCGACAAAGGTTTCGGCGTGCTGGAATTGATCCTGACCGCCCCGGTGGTGGTCGCCAGCTGGATCAGCCTGCAGTACTACGGCTCGACCGTCGCGCCCGAGGTCTTCGGCGCCGGCAACAAGCTGCTGCACAACGTCACCGGCGGCATCGGCGTGGTCGAGGGCAACGGCGGCCTGCTGCGCGGCGGACTCCCCTGGCAGTCGGTCCACGACGGCGAACGGCTGATCCACGAACCGCTGCGGCTGTCGGTGCTGATCGAAGCACCGACCGAGGCGATCACCGACATCCTCGAACGCCATCCGCAGGTTCGCGCGCTGTTCGACAATCGCTGGCTGCATCTGTTCGCGCTGGACGACGACGGGCACATGGCTTGGTGCTACACTGGCGAGTTGCGCTGGGAGGCGTGTCCTGGCGATGCGCGATTCAAGCGCAGCGCCGTGCCGGCACACGCGTGACCGGATGTCACCTGGTCACATCGACCCAGCTGTCGACGTTCCTGCACCTGATGCGGGTGGCTGCCTGGGGACGCGTCAGATCATGGATCGCATCGGCGACAAGTGGAGTCTATACATCGTCGCCACGCTGGCGAACGGCCCGCAGCGCTTCAACGCATTGAAGCGTGGCATCGACGGCATTTCCCAGCGCATGCTGACGCTGACCCTGCGCGGACTGGAACGCGACGGATTGGTCACGCCCACGCTGTATCCGACGATTCCTCCGCGCGTCGATTACGCACTGACCGACCTTGGACGCACGCTATTGAAGCCGGTCATGGCGCTGGTCCATTGGGCGAACGAGAATCAACGCGCCATTGCCGAAGCGCATCGACGTTTCGACGAGGCGCCGGAGCAAGATCAGGTCTTGGTTCAGGGCGACGTCTACCAGCGGCGTTAGTCAGACTCCGTTTTCGTGGGGCGCGACTGGAAGAAGCAACTGCCAGTAAGCGACATCCACCCAACGGCCGAGCTTGTAACCGACCTGCTCGAAGTGCGCGACCTTCTTGAACCCCAGCGCCTCGTGCAGCCGGGCACTTGCATCGTTCGGTTGAGCGACACCGCCGATGACTGCGTGCAACTCCAGCCGTCGCAGTGTTTCCAGCAGCGCGCCATACAGGACAGCGCCCAGCCCTCGCCCGCGATGCCCATCAGCCAGGTAGATCGTGGATTCCACCGAACGCTGGTACGCCTTTCTCGCTCTCCATTGTGTGGCGTAGGCATACCCGGCAACCTCGTCGCCCACCAGCGCCACCAGCCACGGAAGGCCGACGCTCTGGACGTCTTCAATGCGCCTGGCCATGTCGGCCGACGTCACGGCATCCAGTTCGAACGTGACGCACGTGTTGGCGATGTAGTGGTTGTAGATGTCCGCGATGCGCTGGGCATGCACGGGACTGGCCGAAACGATGGTCGCTGTCACGGTCACCGGCTTCCTTTGTTGATGAGAGGCAGCGCCTGGACCACAGGCGCTTCGACATGCAGACGGCGCTGGACGGACAGAGGCGTTCGAACTGGCTCGACGCCACGACCAGCGGCGGCACCTGCCGTCGGTCGCACTGTACGTAGCCCATGGCGGCGAACACATCCTGCGCTGTCGTGGTCAGCAGATACAAGGCAAGCACCTCACGCTGCACAGCCAGGCGCTCTGCCTCCCGAACCAGCCGACGCCCAAGGCCATCACCGCGATGCCCGTCCGCGACGCACAACGAACGCAGCACGCCATGTTCGCCATGGAATTCGACAGCCACCGTACCGACTAGCCCATCCCGACGCGCGGCAAGGAACTGTCGCGACGCGTGATCGGCGATCAGGTCGGAGGTCGGCAACCCCGAGGACTGCAGCAGTTCTTCCGTCTGCGGATCGAACTGCGACAGGCTGATCACGACGTCCATGACATCACCTCGATATGTGCAGAAGAACGACACGGCGGTTGGCGGCAGCCTGGCGATGCGCCGTCGGCGCCGCATGAGCCGTGCCCACGCTCATGTCGCAGCCATCCCGCATCGAATCGTCAAGCGTCAGCAAATCCGTCGCTCTCCACAACCTGCGTCGCCGCCGCAGCAGTTCTCGGTCAGGTAATCGAGCAGGCGCGTCATCGTGTCGAACTCGGCGCGATAGCAGACCGTCCTGCCCCGTTGCTCGGCGCGGATCATTCCGACAGCAGCCAACTCCTTCAGGTGGAAGGACAGGGTCGGCCCCGGCAGGGTCAGCGCGCTGGCGATCTCGCCCGCCAGCTTGCCCGCCGGTCCGGCCTGGACGAGCAGCCGGAAGATGGCCAGACGGGTCTCGTGGCCCAATGCCGACAAGGCCTTGGTTGCGGTCAAATGTTCCATTATTTTAGAATAATTGAATTAATCAACCCAGGCAATCGATCATGGACCTTCCCAATCTGGATGCAACGCTTGCGCCCGCAGCGGATCGCGCGCGCCTGGCCGCCGGCGATGCCGAGCACAAGCCGCGCATCCTGATCCTGTATGGATCACTGCGTCCAGAGTCCTACAGCCGAAAGCTGGCACTGGAAGCGCAACGGCTGCTCGACTACTTCGGCGCCGAGACCCGCGTCTTCGATCCGCACGACCTGCCCATGGTCGATGCCGTCGGCCCGGACCATCCGAAGGTGCAGGAACTGCGTGCCGCTTCGCTGTGGTCGGAAGGCCAGGTCTGGGTGAGCCCCGAACGTCATGGCGCGGTGTCGTCGGTCTTCAAGAACCAGATCGACTGGCTGCCCCTGCAGGAAGGCAGCGTCCGCCCGACGCAGGGACGCACGCTCGCGGTGATGCAGGTCTGCGGTGGTTCGCAATCCTTCAACGTGGTCAACGCGCTGCGCCTGCTTGGGCGCTGGATGCGGATGGTGACCATCCCGAATCAGTCGTCGGTGCCGAAGGCCTGGCAGGAGTTCGACGCCAATGGCCGCATGAAACCATCGGCGTACTACGACCGCGTGGTGGACGTCATGGAGGAACTGGTGAAGTTCACCTATCTGGTGCGCGGCCGCAGCGACTACCTGGTCGACCGCTACAGCGAGCGCAAGGATACGCAGGCCGCCGCTGCACTGGCGGCGGCCGCAGGCGCGGTCGAAGCCACCCAGGCGGCAAAGACCGCGCCATGATGGCCGTGATCTGCCACAACCCGGAATGCGGCACCTTTCGCAACACCTCGCTCTGATCCGCCACGCGGGAGCACACCCACAGGTCGTCGAATACCTCAAGACACCTCCAAGCCGGAAGCGACTTGTGGAGCCGATCGCCGCATCCGGGCTGACGGTGCGGGAGGTTCTTCGAAGAAAGACACGCCGTATCAGGCGCTGGAGCTACGCAGTACCGAGCTGACGGACAGCGCCCTGCTGGACGCGATGCTGGAAGGCGAGCGGGAACACTACCGAAATGCCAAGCCTGCTTCAGGGCGCGCCGATCAGCCAGCGGCGCCCACGAAGGAGGTCACCTCACTCCCACTCGATCATCAACGACGCTCGCAAGTCCGCGTGGTTAAAGAATTTTGCAGTGATCGACATAGGCCATTACCGTCGTGCTTACCGTCACCCAACAAGAGCTTTGACTGGTGCGGAAGAAGGAGGACCTCAGGGTGCGACGGCGCTGGAAACCAATAGTCAACCAACCTCTAGAATAGCGCAGACAATCGTACCTCGACCAGCGCTTGGCACTCGCCTCACAGGAGCTGAAGCCGCCAACAATGGTGACGACGCGCGGCACACCTGCACCAGATCGCCCTGGTCGGCATCGCCGTGAACGACTTCCAGTGCGGCGGCCTGCATCGCGAGATGCGCACTTAGGGCCGGCTGGCGAGCCGCCTCGCCACGACGGCACAGGTCCATGCACCGCCACCTGGATGTGCCCAGACCTGTCTGCATAAGCGCTGCTCGCTGACCAAGCCTACAACGCCAGCGCCCGGGTCACTGAACCGATGCAGCAGGGGACGGCTGCGAAAAACTCAAAGCGCTTCGTCTTGTTGAGTGCGAGTCAGGTTGCGGATCAGAAGCTCGCCACGCTCTTCATCTCATCATCGGGCTTTACTGGCACCAGCAGCCGCGTTAGCGGCAACCTGCTTTTCGGGCGGCGATGTACGGTACATGTATACAGATGTAAGCGATTCGACTTCATCGAGGAATCGCACTTCAAAACCGTTCATCGGTTCAGACGTACGATCAAGATAGTCGTGGACAGCATCAGAAAGTACCCGAAGCTTTGTCCAGATCACGGCCAACTCCTTCAGATCGTCAACCACACCAAGACTCTGGAATTCGATGTCGGCTTGACGTACATGGTTGTCCATTCGTGCCATCCAGGCCGTGCACACCATGTACGCCTCACCGGGTCGCGTGGCCATCGAGGCGCAATAGATAGCGTCCTGGACATCGCGGATGAAAAATGCACTTCGCGCACCGGCCGAGATCTCATCTTCAACCATTTCCTGAAGAATGTTGATCTGGACTGCGGCCTGCTGCAGATCTTCTCGCATTTCAGAAATATCTTGGCGTCTGACGGGCCGGTTATCCATGTAGACTTTGCGCACGGCAGCCCGTAAGTATCCCGGAATGTAAGGAAAATGCTCTCGACAGCGAGCGAACATGTGATATTCCGTCGACGAAATGGGCAATTTTTCTAACTGCCCAGCTGCCAAGGCGATCTGAGACTCATGTTTATCGTAAAAATCCTGCGCGGCATCGATATAGCCAGCACACTGCCGAACCAGTTCAAGCGGACTCATTTCCCCTTCCTGCAACACTTGCCCGCAAAGATGATCAATCTTCATGTAGGCGTTGCGAAACTTCACAATAGCCTGCTGAAAAATCTCCTCCGGCTTGATTGCCACGGGCTTGAATTTGATCACGATGGGCAATGTTCGGTGGGATGACATATATGCCACAACAGTTCCAAGGTATTCACCCAAACTGAAGCCAGCAGCTCTTGCCACGTCTTCAGCGACCTCTTTATCTGCATCTGCAATACGAATGTTTAGTTGTGCCACAAATCCTCCTAAAGCTTGCAGATAGCTTTATTGCTATCAATGTAGCAAAACTCTATCACAGCACTGTAAGGCTACGCAAGCGAGGATGGGGCTACAGGCGACGCACTCCAGCGATGCCTGGAGCAGGTAAGCGCCACCCTACGCAGCCGGACGCTTGCACAGTCCGACTGCGCGAGCGCATCCACGCCGTGGCCGTGCAGCGGCGGCGCTTCGGGTATCGCCGTGTGCATGACATGCTGCGCAGCGAGTTTCCAGGCACCAACCACAAGAAGGTGTATCGCCTCTACCGGGGGCGGGGCCTGGCGGTACGCCGGCGCAACAAGGCTAGGAACTACCGCGGTGAGCGGACACCGCTGGTTGCCGCCATGCGGGCCAACCAGACCTGGAGCCTGGACTTCGTCAGCGACGCACTGGCCAATGGCTGGCGAATCAAATGCCTGACCATCACCGATGGCTTCACCCGCGAGTGCATCGATATCGCAGTGGATCTGTCGATGCCCGGAGCCTACGTCGCGCGGGTGCTGGAGCGGGCGGCATGCTTCAGAGGGTTACCCGCAGGCCACCCGGACCGACAACGGCCCCGAATTCACCTGCCGGGCCTTCATGGCCTGGCTGCAGGCGCGAGGTATCGAGCACATCCTGATTCAGCCGGGAAAGCCCACCCAGAACGCCTATATCGAGAGCTTCAACGGCCGGTTCAGGGACGAATGCCTCAACGAGAACCGGTTCGAGACTTAGCCCAAGCCAGGAGGTCATTGCCTGTGGCGCCGGGATTACAACGAAGCGCGGCCGCACGGATGCAGGAACAGTTAACCTACAAAACCCTGAGCCTCGCAATGACTGGTATGGATACAGGGGGCCGCGCGCCAGGCGCATGAGCAATTCTGCCCGGACGTATTGGACGGACAGGTCGGCGGAGATGCCCAGCGCTGCCAAATCCTCCGAGATCAGCGGCGTCCCCGGCGCCAACCGGGTGTAGAGCGCATCTAGCTTCCTTGAAGCAGTCGCAGCCATACTACGACTTTTATAATTTCCCCAAGAAGAAGCAACTTGATATGAAATCACCAATCATATTTTGAATACGATAATTAAAACTTATCCAAACTATCTTGGCGTGAACGCGTGGCTAGAGCGTGTTATGAACTTCCCGCCGCAGCCAGCACCCGTGCGGCTGCAGGCAACATGAGCACGGCAAAGACCAGGAAATGCAGCCCGCCGAGCACTTCGGGTAGGCGCTCGTAGTCCCGCGTGAGTCTGCGGAATCTCGCCAGCCAGCCGAAGCTGCGCTCCACCACCCAGCGCCGGGGCAGCAGCACGAAGCCCTTTTTCGCTTCGGGCAGCTTCACGATCTGCAGATCGATGCCGTTGTCCCTTGCAGCCTCTGCTGCCACCTCGCCCGTATAGCCCTGGTCCGCCCAGCCCAGCTTCACCGAGTGGCCCGTGGCCTGCTGTACGTCTTCGCACAGACGCTGCACTTGCGCTCTTTCCTGCTCATTGGCCGGCGTGACATGCACCGCCAGCAGATGCCCCAGGGTGTCCACGGCCATGTGAACCTTGCTGCCCCGCTTGCGCTTGTAGCCGTCGTAACCCGCACGCGGTCCGCTCTCGCAGCTCGACTGCAATGTCCGCCCATCCATCACCATGGCACTGGGTTGTCCCTGGCGCCCTTGCGCCACGCGGATGATGGAGCGCAGGTCCGACACCATCGCCTCGAAGCAGCCCGCTTCCAGCCAGCGTCGGGTTTGCTGGTAGACCGCCTCCCAAGGAGGTAGATCGTTGGGCAGCATTCGCCAAGGCGCGCCCGCGCGCACCAGCCAGCGCAGCGCGTTGAAGACTTCGCGCAGATCGTGCTCGCGCTGGGGCGCGCGCTGGTCCATCAGGCTCAAGTAGGGCGCAGCGAAGCTCCATTCTTCATCGCTGACATCCGTCGGGTAGGGTTTGCGAGGCATCCGCAGACTCTACTTTGACTTCCACTCCGAGGAGCAAAGTTCATAACACGCTCTAGACGATCGAGTGTTGCTCCCCGTGCCCCGCTTGAATCCCAGATCACCTGCGATGAACGCCTCTAGCATGTGCGGGATCAACACCAGGATATCGACTACCTCGCCGTATGTCTGCGCGTGCATCACCGCGTAGCGGCGAGGATCAGCCTTGAGTGTGGCTGAGCACGCGAAGGCCAACTGCAGCATGACTCACTTGGGCAACGCAAGCGGAGCCTGTGTTGCAGTCTGCATGACCTTCGCCGACAGGTCTGCGCCTGACACGTCTTCGTACCGCGCCGGAATCCGTTCCTTTAGCCGAAATAGCCTCTGATGGGCAGTTCGTGTGAGCTGACCATAGGTGGCCGCGACCACGCGACCTCGGAGTACCCCTTCTTCACGGAGTTCCTTCTCCTTTGTGGTCTTTGGTGCGATCTCATGCCCAACAACGAATGCCCGGAACATCGGCGTACCATCCAATGCCCCACTGGACAGGAAGTCCTGTACGTAGCCATCGGCCTGGGTCATCTCGTCACGGCCGATCACCGATTTTCCCTTCTTAAGCTCGATGATTAAGACGCTCTGGATCTTCGCAAGGTTAGAGTCGGCAGGATCAAAGCCTTCCGTTCCAACAATCGAACAGGTTGCGTCAGCCAACATCATGATGTCTGGCCGCTGCTTATGGTTGACGAAAGCCTCCGCGGACACTCGCTTTTTAAACACCTTCTCCGCCGCCGTGCGCAGGCTCACATTCGAGGCGTATTCGCTGCTATCGAACTCTGTGCCAAAGAGCCATCTAGCTTGAGTAACTAATGGATGAAGGGTGTGAAGCTCATCGGCCGTCTCGTCCCCGCAGAGCTTTTCGATTGCGACAAGCACTGCCAGCCGATGGTCGATCTCGTCAAGAACCGAAAGTGCGTCACGCACTGTCCATTGACCCAATAACCGATCGAGACCTTCGATGTCTGACTCATCCAGCTTTGTAAGCTTTTCGAGCAATGCAGCCCCGCCCCTAGCCTTCTCCAAGTTGATCAGTGCTTGCACCGCAGCAGACAAGACATCTTGTGAAACCATGGGTGTCGACTTCACGAGTTCGCGGGTGAAAGTTGCCACCTCTGCCCTGCCTAGTTGGGAGAGTTCCTTGAATTGCTCTCTATTGCGGACCAGCGCCTCTTCTGAACTTTCCTCAACCAAAGTTGATGAGAGGGATGCGAAGACGCGTTGTGCATAGTGACGTACCGCCCCAAACAAGGTGTCTGCCTTTGGTCCAGCTTTAAAACGAGACCAATCCGGCTCGATTTCTCCCATCCAGCCATCGTCGGTCTTGATGACGATTGAGTAGCGCTTGGCAAAGCGCGCACGTCCGTCGATCACAGCTTCGGCCCCCACGACCCAACCAGGAGTCCCAACAAGCCGGCCGTTCACCCAAAAAGCAATGCCCTGGTAAAGAGTCGACTTGGCCGCACGAGTTGAGTCGACAACATAAGCCTCAGCTGGAGGGAGGCCCTTGATGTCCAAGTCTGCCCTCTCGACCAGACCAGTCTGATCGGCCAGCGATACCGATTGACCGTTGACACGAACTACGAATTGCGGGTCGTGTAGAAATCGCGCAGAGAGGACCTCACGAATCTTGTCAGGATCTGGCAAGTGGTGCTCCACCACTACAGAGAGCTTCGTACCATGCCCGTCCCGTAAGAACGATGTTTCCTTTTCGATGCGAAAAGGGCTCTCTTGGCTTTGTGTTCCGATCTCAAAGCCTGCACCTTTTCCATCACGCCAGGTTTCCACCGAGTACTGACTAGCAAAGCACAGCAGTCCATGGCGACCAACCCCGTTGCGGCCATAGGCCTTACGCCGCCAGCCCTTGCGCTCCGCGGGGAACTCAACATTCGAGCCTTGGTGCTTGATACGGTCATAGCCGAGCCTCATCCAGCGCCCCTTGAATTGAAGAGCGCTCATACCGTGACCGTCATCTACGACAGTCAAAGCTAGTTCGCGCGTCGGCGGAATGGTCAGATCCACCAGCGATGCACCGGCATCCCAGGCATTGGCCACAAGTTCGGTGAGCGCAATCTCCGGATCGTGTGCGATGCGTCCAAGAGTGCGCACCAGATAGTCGTCTTCAAAGATAGACGCCGTGGCTGTGTCTATTTTTCTTCTCGGCTTTGCCATGTTTACTTCCCTGAATAAACCATCTACAGCAGCATCCGGAAGTTACGCTTGTCTGCGTCTGAGGACTTCAGAAGCCTGTACTCCATGCCGCTGGCCACGGCGATCTGCTGCGCGAAGTCCTTCTTGGCCTGCACCACCGCGTCTTCGATTTGAGAGTCATTTTTGACCTCGACGATCACGTACTTCAAGCTACCGTCCGCTTCCTCTCGCTGGAAGATGAAGTCCGGATAGTAGCTGCGCACGGTACGTGAGTCCGGATCAATGTACTGGATGAAGAAGTCGGACTGCCCGTGGGTAAGCATGCCGGTGAAGTAGATTTTTTTCACGCGCTGCTCGCGCAGCAGGTCCCAAAACAGCCAGTTCTCCGAGCCCGAGTCGAAGCAGTAAGTGTCGAGATGAAAGCTCTTTGCACGCTCGTGATCCTTGATCTGCGTGTCGCCCATCCGGACAATTTTGTCCTTCACAGCCGACACCTCGTAGTAGCCGTTCGGTGGCAGCTTGATGAGATCGACCTCATGCTCCTCGGTTTGCTGCGACTCGTCGAGGTCGTAAAGCTGGCGGAACAGGCGCGGGATGATCTCGTCATACAGCAGCTCGTTGAACTCGTTGGTGATCGCGACCAGCTCCGCAGTGCCCTCCTTCGTGGCATCAAGCAGTTCCTCAATCTCCAACGGGGTGCGATTTAAGTAGCGCGACACTTCAGCAACCAGCGTCAGCGGCGAGAACTTGCGCTTCACGCGCCGGTCGGTCAAGTCGAAGGTGCGGCTGCCCGAGGCCCGGGCCGCGTCGGCGGAGGTCAGCCCATCCTGCTGCGTTTCGATCAGTCGGTACTTCTCGACCAGCGGTCCCCACATTTCCTTACTGACGCGGTCGAGGCCCAAGGCCTGGCCTGGCACCAGCTGCTTCTCCCGCATCTGGTACTGCTTGCGTACACGCACCAGCTTGATCTTGACGGGTGGCTCGACCACGCGCACTTTCACGCGCTCTTTGTCTTTGCCGATCGTCTGCAGTTCATCGGCGCTAATGCGGAAGTTCTGCTGCAACTCGTCGTTCAGGGTGTTGAGGTTGCCGTCCGAGAGGAAGACGTGGCCGGTGTGCTGGGCTTCGCCGATCGCGCGCAGGCACCGCATGGCGGCTTGCAGCACAAACACCTTGGACTTCGGCTCGCGGAACAGGCCTACGCCGAACAGCGAGCGGCAGTTCCAGCCCTCACGCCCTTTGTTGACAAGCAGGATGAACTGCTTTTCCGATCCTTCGGTGTCGAGGCGGTTGAACTCGCGGATGTCGTCGTTGGTCGTGATCTTGCTGTCACCCACGTTCACCAGGATGCGCGAGGTGGGGATGCCGTGTTTGAGAAGCGCCCGTTCTACGGCGGGCTTCAGCTCTTCGGTCAGTTCTTCCACGGTGGCCGCGAAAAACGCGATCTTGGGCAGCATTCCTTCCGGGCGCAGCTCGCCCGATCCTTTCAGGAAGCTCTCGATAGCGATGTCCACAAACTCGTCGGTGCGGGTGTTGGCGTAGCCGTGCAGCGTCACCTTTTTGAGAAAGCCCTTGTCGATGGCATCCTTCAGGCCGTAGGCGTACACCACCTCCGGCAGCACCTCGCGCCCAACGTAGGGTGTGCCCGTGTAGTTGTAGCAGGCTACCACGCGCGTACCCGCCGCGTTCAGGCTGGCGGCAAGGATGTCGATGGTCGTGCGCAGGCTGGTGTCGGTTTCCTTCGCGCCGACCCCCATGTCTTTGGCCAGCGCCTTGCCGAAGGCATGGTGCGCCTCGTCTACGTAGATGCCCAGCTGCTCCAAGCGGCGCAGCTTCTCAAACCGCTGGTTGGTGGTCAGTTCGCCTTCTTCTTCCGGCTGGTCGAAGTTGTAGAGGTCGGCGGCGTCGGCATAGACCCCGGTAGTCAAGAGGGTTTCACCGGTCGCGCCGAACAGCTTGTCAACGGAAGTCTTTTCCTTGTGCTGGCGCTTGAGAATGATCTTTTGCGTGTTCGACACGATGATGTTGAACCGCGAACGATCCAGCGTATCCAGCGAGGTGCCCGCTTCTTCGAGGTAATGAAAGCGCAGGTGCGTAGTCAGGAAGTTGACGTACTCCGGCGGGACTACGCGGGTCAGGTCGAACGCCTCGATCTCCTTCAGCGATTGCAGCACCGTCTTGTCCGGCGCGAACACCAGCGCGTTGTGGCAGTAGCGCGCGTCTTTCTCGAATTTGTTGCCCAGCAGGAACTCGTAGAAGATGCAGGTCGCCATCAGGATGGTTTTGCCCGTGCCCATCGTCAATGCGAAGATGTAGTTTGGGTAGGCGCGCGAGTTCTTGCGCATCGCCGCGAACACGGCCTCGTACTGATCCTGAGTGATCTTGTCGAACAGTCCAACTTGCCCCGCACTGCCCGACACCACACCACCCTCCCCACGGTCGGCGAAACGGCCTTGCTTCTCGAACCACTGCTGGAAGATTTCCTCGACCTTGGCGTTGCCGAGGAACTCCTTCAGGAAGACGTAGGTTTCCAGCGCCTCGAACTGCGGCTGGCGCAGGAAAGCCTTCGGGTTGTGCTCCGGGTTGTTAAAGTCGAGGAACTTGCGCGTCAGCTCTTTGTAGTGCTGGCGGATCGTGCCCCGGTTGGCCTGATAGAACTGCCAGAGGAATTGGAAGAAGGCGAAGTCGAGCGACGCGCTCACCGCTTTGGCTGCGCGTTTAGTCGCCATTGGCCACGCTCCCTTCCCAAGACTCCGACAGCAGGTCGGTGATCTTCACGCGGATGGTGCCTGCATCCTCCGGCACCTTGTACGCGCCCTTGACCATCTCGTTCTTGCCGGGGATGTCCACCACCGCCGGTTGCAGCACCGCGCCGTCGTAGTTCCAGTCGATCAACACCGACTCGACAAGCTCCTTCCAGTCCTCGACCGCTTCTTTCTGCAGCGAGAGCTTTTGCAGCAGGTTCATCGGGTAGAACTTTTCGATGACCAGCTCGCCCTTCTTGATGGACACCTTGGCCTGCGAGTCGCGCTTGAACTCCAGATCGGACTTGTCGCGCAGAATGTCCACCACTTCCACGTCGATCTTGAAGGGCTTGGCAGCCAGTTCCAGTTCGGCGCGCAAGGTGGGCTCGTGGCCCATGCAGACGAGGGTGATCTTCTCGACCGGACGGTTCGGGCTTTCGTGCTTCTTGCGCTCCCACGCCTTGTAGTCGAAGCCTGCGATCAGCTCGTTCAGATCGGCGCGCGTGGCGATGCGATTGACGGGCATGATCTTGACCATGCGCCCGTCCTTTTCGCCGTCGAACACGGTGCTGAATTCGAGTTTCTGAACTTCCAGCGCCTCAATCAGCAGTTCCTTTGCCTGAACAGGATTGCGGAACACGTCGTAGTGGTTGACGTTGAAAACATCGAATCCGGTGAAGTACCTCGTGTTCTGGTCGAGTGACTTCTGGCGCAACTGATCCGCAGCACCGATCAGTCGCTTGGTGGTCGTCTGGATCGCACCGAGGTTGATGTCCGCACCAATGAAGCGGCGACCAAGCTTCAAGGCAACTGTTTGCGTCGTGCCAGAACCCATAAAGCAGTCAAAAACAAGTGAGTTTGTGTTTGAGGACGACTTGACTATGCGTTCAATTAATTCCTCAGGCTTCTGGGTCGGATAGTCTTCGGATTCCAATGAGTTACTGGACAATGCGACAAAGTCAGTCCAGATCGACTGCAACTCAACACCAGGCATGTCATCAATGTATTGGATAGCATTTGGGCGACCTTCGCCGTCTCTTGCCCAGCGGATTCGCCCTTTAGCTTCAAGTTCATCGAGCGCCTTCAGGGGGCTCCTCTTGGCTTCATCAGTCAGAAGGTGCTCAAGGAACGATGGCACGGCCCAGTGCCTGCCCTTGCCAATGGCACTGGGGTTTAGACCCTTCCACGTTGCGCCTGACTCACCACTACGCAAGCCCGGCGCAGTAATAGGACTTTCACGGTACAACCTTCCCGCCTCATCCGGCTTGAAGTTGGACTCAAGATATTCCTTGCTGTAAGCGGTGTATTGCTGGTTCCAGACGTACTTTGGCGTCTTTGTGTAGAAAAGAATTGAATCGTGAATGTGGTTATATGCCCCACTGCCAGAGCGTGCAGTTGTTCTACGCCAGACTATCTCGTTCTGGAAATTTGATGCACCAAAAATCTCATCCAGTGTCATTTTCAAGGCGTGGGAGCGCCGATAGTCGCAATGGACGTAGATCGATCCATTCTCAGCAAGAAGCTCACGAAGAATCGCAAATCTTTCGTACATGAACTGCAAATACTCATCGTTAGTCCATATGTCGCCATATTGCTTCTCCTCAAAGGAATTTTGGTCGTTTTCGACCATCTGCCCCTTGAGTTTGATTTTCTTCTTGTAGTCAGCCTTCGAGTCAAACGGCGGGTCGATGTAGATCAGATCAACTTTGCCCCGGAACTCCTTTAGCAAGTGGCTCATCACCTGAAGGTTGTCGCCCCAGAAAATCTTGTTGCGCCAGCCATCCACTTCCTCACCGTGGACTTCCTTCAACTGCGCCGGGTAATACTGCGTCGAGGTGAACGGACGCTTGCCGCGCCAGTTCAGCATCGGGTAGCCCTTGATCGGCTCGAACTCGTACTTCTCGACGTTGGTGGTGCCGCCATCGGGCGTGGCCAGTTGCAGGCTTTCCTGCGCGGTGGTGTTCTTGCTCATCAGTTGCTGTTCCTGAATTTCCAATTCTTGTTGTCGCAGTAGGCGCGCATGTCGCAGCTCAGGCACAGCTTGGCCGGACGCGCCGCGATGCCATAGTCCTGCCGCTCGATGCGCGCCACGATGTCGTCGAAGCGCGCGATGGTCTTGCCGATGGCGCGGTCGTCCTTGCTGAAGGAGACGTAGGGGTTCCCGCCGTCCTCGCCGGTGTAGTACAGGTGCATCCGGCTGACCTTCTGACCGGTGCGCTCCTCGACCAGATGGGCGTACACCTCCAATTGGCTCTGGTACTGGCGCAGCCGCTCCCGATCCTTCTCCATGTCGGGCTTCTTCTCCGACTTGAAGTCGATGATCTCGACCGTGCCGTGTTCGCCGCGAATCAGGTCAACGCTGCCCTTGAGGATGTACTGATCCTTGACCAGCGAAATCTCGACCTCAGCCTCTTTGATGCGATCCCAATTGCCGTTCTCGCGCTCGAAGTAGCGCAGCACATGCAGCAGCGCCGCCTGTTGCGAGCTGGGCGCGAGGTACACGCGCTCCTTCTTCGACAACAGGGCGTAGTTGGCCGCGAACCAGCTCTTGATGCCGTCGAAGGTGATAGTGCTTTCCTCGCCGCGCAACACTGTCTTGTGGATGTCCTCGATGGTTTGATGCACCAAGGTACCGAAGAGCATCGGGCTTTCTCGGATGGCGGCGAACTCCAGCTCCTTGAAGAAACGGTATTGCTCGGCGCAGTTCTCGAACACGCTGATGTCAGAGGTGAACGAGTATTCGCGCTTGAGGTTGATCTGCTTGACCGCCTCATAGGTCAGCGCCGACAGATCGACATCGCGCCAGCTCGGCACCTCGTGGAACAGGCGCTCGAAATACTTCGACGGCGACTTTCCCCGGCCTTGCTTTTCCTGCGCCGCCAGCACCAGCAGGTTCTGCGCACGCGAGAAGGCCGTGTAGAACAGCCGCCAGAAGTCGAAGTTCTTGATGTGGTCGAGCGGCTCGAAGCGTTCCTTCGAGAGGTAGCCGCCATCCTCCAGCAGCACGTCGAGTGCGCCGTACTGCTTGCGGGGCACCGCCTCCAGCGAGCCGCAGACGACGACCGGGAACTCCAGCCCCTTGGACTGGTGGACGGTGAGAAACGACACGCAGCCCTTGGGCGCATACTCGGATTCGTCCTCGTACTCGCCGATGCCGCCGTCCTGAAGGAAGCGCAGGAACTGGTTGAACAGGTCGCGGATATTCTTTTCCAGCCATTCCGGGTTCAACACGCTGACAAAGTGCAGGTACTCGAACTTGGTGAGCAGCTTGGAGAAGGTGCCGAGGTTGCGTGCCGCGCGACCCTTGTCCACGCTTTGCGCCGCTTGTTCTGTGAGAAAGCGCGAGAACAGCGGAAACTGGAGCAGTTGGTAGAACAGTCCGGAGAAGGCGTAGTCGGTGTTCTGCGTGAGCACGGCGTGGCGCTTGGCCAGCGGGCGCGCCCAATCCAGCAGCGGCTTGTTCTCCGGCTTGCGCAGCTCGTCGGTGAAGGGCTTGAAGCAGAGCTGGTCGTAGTAGTCCCAGATGTCCAGATGCACGCCTTCCGCCCACGCGCGAACCTTCGGAAACTGCGGGAACAGGAAGATCAGCGCTCCGACCATCAGACGGATTTCCTTGCGCTCGAAGAACATGTTCGAGCGGGGCGAGAATACGGGCACGCCCTCGTTTTCGAGGAAGCGCGCCAGCGCCACCACCTTGTCGTTCTTCACCGAACGGAACAAGAAGGCCACCTGATTCCAGTCCGCCAGCTTACCGGACGCCTTCAGGCCGTTGAGGAAGGCCAGCACCTCGGCGTGCCAGTTGGTGGTGTCGCCCTTGTCGTCGCTGGCGGCCAACCGCACCGCCGTGGGCACGTCGGGGAAGTCGCCCTCGCGCGGCAGGATCTGCTTGTCGAAACGGAAGGATCGAGTGCCGTCGTCCCATACCTGCTCCTTCATCCACTCGTTGTAGAAGCGGATGATGTCCGGGTGCGAGCGGTAGTTGACGGTCAGCTTGACCTGCTTGCACTTGCCGTTGTCGAACAGTGCGGGGAACTCCAGAATGTTGCGAATGGTTGCGCCGCGAAAGCGGTACAAGCCCTGATCGTCGTCGCCGACGACGCAGAGATTCTTCTTCTCGCCTGCCAACAGCAGGAGGATGCGCTCCTGAATGGTGTTGGTGTCCTGGTACTCGTCCACCATCAAATAAGACAGCTTCTCGCGCACCTGCGCCAGCACCTCGGGGTGCTTCTCCAGCAGTTGCAGTGCCTCGTATTGGATGCCGGAAAAGTCGAGCGAATTGTTCTCGTGGAGCAGCTCCTGATACTTGGCGAAGCACGCGGCCAGCGCGCGGATCTCTGGCTCCGGGGCCGCTGCCAGCGTGGCGGCGTCAAGGACTTCTTCGCTGACCTTGTTAAGCCACTTGAGCAGGTTTTCCGACTGCGCCCAGCGGCCCGTCTGGTCATCGCCCATGACGAGCTGAGCCTCGGGCAGTTCGCGGAAGTCCTTCACGCGCTGGTAAAGAAAGTATTGCTGGTCGAACTGGTCGAACAGCGTGAAGCTGCGCTTGAGTCGGGTGAACTCGCGGAACTCCTCCAGCAGCCGCAGGCAGATGGAGTGGAAGGTACCGAGGTACATCTCGTTCAGGTTGAACTTGATGCCCAGATCGGTCAGCCGGTTGGAGATGCGCGTGGTCAACTCGCGCGCCGCCTTGTCGGTAAAGGTGACGACAAACAGCGACTCCGGCACGACGCCTTTCTGCGTGATGAGGTAGACGATGCGCTCCACCAGCGTGAACGTCTTGCCCGACCCCGGCCCGGCGATGATGAGCACCGGGCCCTCGGTAGCGAGGATAGCCTCAAGCTGCTGCGGGTTAGCCTTGGATTGAAGAGCAGCGCTGGTCATTCCGCCCCTTCACCACCATCGGCCACCGCCTCGCAGATGCGGTTAGCGATCCACTTGTCCAACTCGCCGCGCCGAAATCGCCACGTGCCGCCGAGCTTGAAAGCCGGCAGCTGGCCGTTCGCCGCTAGGCGATACACCGTACGCTTGCTGGCCTTCAAATAGGCGGCAACCTCATCGATCGTGAGGATTTCGTCCAGTTGGTCACTCATCCGCTTTCCATGTTATCTACACCTCTCGGGTTGCTGCTGTATCTTGTCACAATAGGTCATCAATGTGCAGACTTGAGCAAGCATGGCATCAGAAATCGGAATCGGTGCCTAGCCCTTAAAGGGAGCGACCATGGCATCGAATTACGAGGCAATTTGCGAGCAGAACCGAGAGAGCTATGGCACCAAAGGTGCCCAGAAGTCCGGCAGGTTAGCCGCTGGCCTATACGACGACCGCACACATTTCATTTTCGAGTTGCTGCAGAACGCCGAGGACGCTCTCGGTCGGCGTGGCGAGTGGCACGGGTCCCGTAAAGTTGAGTTCACGCTGAACCAAGACCGCTTGACGCTTTCACATTTCGGCAAGCCGTTCGACGAGGCAGATGTCCGAAGCGTCTGCGACATTGCCGAGAGCACCAAGAACGAGGCGTCCATCGGACGCTTTGGCCTCGGCTTCAAATCCGTCTACACCGTTACCGATCTACCGGAGATTCACTCTGGCGACGAGGATTTCGCCATCGAGAACTACGTCTTCCCGAAGCGGATGGTGCGCTCCGCGCGCGCGGCGGACGAAACGCAGATCATCCTGCCTCTGAAACCTGAGGACACAAGTGCAGCGCAGGACATCACGGCTGGCTTCCGCCAGTTAGGGCCTGGCGCACTGCTGTTCTTGCGGAACATCGAAGAGATCAACTGGAGTGTCGCAGGCGGCGCAGCAGGGTTCTACCTCCGCAACAGGCCCGAGAGGCTTGGCGACAACGTTCATCGCATAACGCTGATCGGCCAAGAAACCGGCAAGTCCGAGGTCGATCAGAACTGGTTGGTGTTCCACCGCGATGTACTTTCTGCCGAGGGGTTGAAGATTGGGAGGGTGGAAATTGCCTTCTCGTTGGTTGCGGTGAAAGATGCCGCTCATCCCTGGGCGGTTCAATCACTGGCCAAGTCACCGTTGGTGGTCTTCTTTCCGACGGTGGTTGAGACCCACCTTGGTTTTCTCGTGCAGGGGCCGTATCGCACCACGCCAAGCCGCGACAACATCCCGATTGGCGAGCCGTGGAACCAGCGTCTTGTCAAGGAAACATCGACCCTGCTTGTGGATACGATGTGCTGGATGCGAGACGAGGCAATGCTGGATGTCGCGGCGCTGCGCTGCCTGCCTCTTGAGCGGGAAAAGTTCCCGAAGGATTCGCGGTTCGCGCCAATGTTTGATTCGGTGCAGAAAGCGTTTCGGGACGAGGAGCTACTTCCAACCTTCGATGCCGGGTATGCCACTGCCCAACAGGCCAAGCTGGCGCGAACGCAAGAGTTGCGCGAGCTTTTTAGCCCCGAACAGGTGGCGTCACTGTTCGGTTCGGAGGTCGCGGCGTGGCTTTCTGCTGACATCACTCAGGACAAGGCACCTGAGATTCGCCAGTACCTAATGCGCGAACTCGACATCGACGAGATCACGCCGACAAAGCTCGTGCCAAACCTAACCAAGCCATTCCTGGAGGCGCAGTCCGACGAGTGGGTGCTGCGACTGTACGAATTCCTCAGCGGCCAAGAGAAGGCGCTGCGTCGTCACCTGGACAGTGTTCCGCTCATCCGTCTCGATGACGGTACGCACGTCGTCGCTCGCGAGAATGGAAAGGCCAAAGCCTTCCTGCCCAGCACCATCGCCACCAGCTTCCCGACGATGTGCCGGGCGGTATGCGCGACACCCGAAGTGCGCTTGTTCCTGATCTCGCTGGGCATCACCGAACCCGACCCGGTGGATGATGTCATCTGGAACCTCCTGCCGAAGTACCAGCAGCAAGATGTGACTGTGGACGACGACACCTACTCTGCCGACATAGAACGCATCCGGGCAGCCTTCAGCACCGACTCATCGGCGCAGAAGGAAAAGCTCCGCTCAGCCCTGCGCGATACCAGCTTCGTGATGGTGGTCGACACCGGCGATGGCAAAGCCGACGTTGCCAAGCCTAGCGAAATCTACATCGCCACTGACCGCTTGCAGCAACTCTTCGCTGGCGTGCCCGGCATCTTGATCGTCGACAACGAATACGACTGCCTGCGCGGTGAAGACATTCGTGATCTGTTGGTGTCGTGTGGGGCAAGTCGCTACCTCATGCCGGAAGCAACGTCGTCGGGGCTGAGGCAGTCGGAGACGGCGCAGATTCGCAGAGAGGCAGGTCTTGAGCGTGCGAGTTGGGAAAACCAACCGGAGGACTTCAACCTTAGGGGGCTGGCACAGTTGCTTGAGTTCTTGCCTTCGCTAAAGCCCGAGGAGATCGCAGCCAGAGTGAAGGTGCTGTGGGAAGCGTTGGCTGACCTGGAGGCGCGCGGTACTGCCGCGTTCTACGGAACCTACAAATGGGGCTACTCCCACGAGACAAAGACTGCCCGGTTCGATGCCACCTTCATCCGCACGCTCAATCAGGTCGCCTGGGTGCCGAACGCCGGAGGCGAGCTTGCGCCACCTCGGCTCGTTGTGTTCGACACCCTTGGCTGGAAGCCCAACGCGTTCCTGCTGACAAAGATCGCCTTCAAGCCGCCGATCATCGACCAGCTCGCCAAAGAGGCAGGCATCGATCCTGCTGCGCTCGATCTGCTGCGCAAACTTGGTATCACCAACGTGGCTGACCTGACTTTCCGACTGGGCATCACTAATCCCCCATCTGCGCCCGAGCCATCGCCCTCATCTGAATCGGATATCGACGAGCCATTCGATGGCGACGTGTACGACAGCGCGAAGGATCTGTACGACGATGACATGCCGAATATTCCTTCAGGCACTCCTGAACCAAGCGACGATGATGGAGTGGGCATGGGCGCGAGCTCTGCTGGACAAGGACGCACTGGCTCGGGGATTTCACCCGGCGGTGGCCAGGGCAATGCAGGCATGTACGGCGGTTCAGCCAGCCACGGCACCTCCACTCACAAGGTAGGCGGCAAAGGCAGCGGTCAAGGAAAAAGAACATCCGGCCACACAGGCGGTCGACCATTTATTTCCTACGTCGGCACGCACCCCGATGATGGCGGCCCCGATCCTGACGGTCTCGATCACGCTACACGTATGCAAATCGAGGGGTTTGCAATCGACCTGATTGTTGGTCTTGAGCCAGTACTGCGCCGCACCCCAGACGGCAACCCGGGGTTTGACCTCTTCGAAGCCGACAGTGGTGGCAAGCAGATTCGATGGGTCGAAGTGAAGTCGATGACGGGTACCTTGGCAGACCGCCCCGTGGGACTGTCACACACGCAATTCGACTGCGCACGCGAAAAGGGGGAGTCGTACTGGCTGTACGTGGTCGAGCACGCAACCGATCCGACACAAGCTCGCGTGCTTAGAATCCAGAACCCTGTCGGCAACGCCCGGACGTTCACATTCGACCATGGCTGGAGCAAGATCGCTCGGACCACGCCACCGCCGTAGAAACTTGCCGTCCCTACTCCGCTCGAATGCTCGATCATTGCTGATGAACGATTCAAGGCCAGCGTTCGTTCAGCCGCTGCGTCAGCGTCCGACAGCGTGCTCAGCTCATGAGTGCCGCTTCGGTGGTTCTGCGAAATGATGACCGCCACCACGTTGATGTTGCCCCCGTATTCCCGGCCCCGTCCTATTCGCAATAAAGCGTCTGGTCCACCGATGGCTCCAGCCGCACCCGGGCGGCCTGCTGCCGCCTGAACTCACGAGGCGAACACATTTTCAGCGACGAGTGTGGGTGCACCTCGTTGAAGTGCTCGAAGGCAGCCGGCAGTTGGGCCAGCACCGTCCTTGCATCACACAGGTCCATGCGGGCCACGTAGTCCCGTTTGAAGGTGTTGACGAAGCTCTCGGCAATCCCGTTGCTCTGCGGGCTGCACACGGGCGTGTGGATGGGTTTCAGGCCCAACGTGCGTGCCAGCGCCCTCGTCTCGGCGGCGATGTAGGCCCCGCCGTTGTCGCTCAGGAACTCCAACTCCTGGCCTGCCGGCACCGCCTCTACTGCACCGAAGCGACGCTCGACCGCTTCGATGAGCATCTCGCGTACCGGCTCGCCGGGCAGCCCCTTGCCCTCCCAGGCCCTCCAGGCCATGACCTCGCGGTCGCAGCAGTCCTTGGTGAAGGTAGCCGTCACAGTCTGACCCGAGTCGCACTTGATTTCCAGGCCATCAGAACACCAGCGCAGGTCGCTGCGCGAGACCGCCACCCTGCCCTCATGAGTGCGGGCGGACTGGCGTCGGCGTGGCGCCTTGGGCAGCAGCAGGCCGGCCCCGGCCATCACGCGATAGACGCGCTTGGCATTGACTCTGGGAGCACCCTTCGCAGCGCGCTGGCGGTTGACCAAGGCACAGGCACGCCGGTAGCCGTAGCTGGGAAGCTCTGCAATTTCCTGCCGCAGCTCAGCGAGCAGTTCGGCATCACCACAGGGCGTACGGTGCCTGCGGCCATCGGTCCATGCTTCATCGCGCGCCAGCAGCTCGCGCACGTGTGAGCGCGCCATCCCCATCGTCCGGCAGACCGTCTTCACTGCTCGTCCCCGGGCAACAAGGGTGAGCGCGCAATCCACTTTTTTTCGGCGGCGTACTCCACGGCTTCCTTGAGGATTTCGTTCTCCAGGGTCTTCTTGCCGAGCACGCGCTGTAGCTTGGCGATCTCTGCCCGGGCCGCTGCCAGCTCCGAGGCCGGCACCACTGCTTCACCTGCGGACACGGCGGTCAGAGCGCCCTGACGTTCCAGCTTGCGCCATTGGAACAGCAACCCCGCCGAGACACCTTCCTGGCGCGCCACCAGCGACACGCTCATGCCCGGCTCGTAGGTGCGCCGCACCAGGGCCGCTTTCTCGGCCAGGGACCAGCGCCTGCGGCGCTGGTCCTTCACCACTACCTCTACTGACTCCGTATGCCTAGTCATATGCACAGTCCTGTTCCTATCTCCAAAGATAAGCGACAGGACGGGGCCGGGGAATCAGGGGGCTATCTCA